>DQKS01000076.1 GCA_015660645.1 Gammaproteobacteria bacterium | reverse complement strand
TTATCAAATGCTTCGTCGGGTATATCGCCAAGAGAACCGAAGAACGGATTCGAAGCAGCGTTACAAACTAAAATATCGATTTGACCAAGTTGATTATGGGTTTCATCAACTAGCATTTGCAAAGCTATTTTGTCTGAAATATTACAAGGTATAACTATTGCTTCACCTTCTTTGCCATCGCAAGCTTCATTGATTTCATCAGCAGTTGCTTGGCATACATCTGCCTTCCGACTAGACACAACTACCTTAGCGCCTTGAAGAGCCATTTGCATGGCAATTGATTTTCCTATCCCTTTCGACGAACCTGTGATGACCGCCGTTTTCCCTGTTAAATTAAACATATCCTCTCCTGTTTGGGTAAAGGAGTTTATCCTACCTTTACAGTAGAAAAAAGACCACAATCAAGACTCTTGTTGAGATTTTGATAAAATAGCAAGATGCTTAAAAAATCCTTTTATGTAATAACGTTATTTCTTCTTGTCTATATTCTTTTTGTCACTTTAGTAGCTAATGGATCTTTGGGTAGATATGAAGCTCCAGGTGAAGTTACACCCATGTCGCAACCACTAGACGTACTAGAAAAAAGAGTTACCGATCAATTATTGGCAAAAAAAAGGTTAGATATAAAAGATCCTAAAATGATTCTATTTGGCGATCTTCACGTGCATACAACGTATTCTAATGATGCCTTTATGTTGAGCCTTCCTATGATGACAGGAGAAGGAACTCACCCACCGGCGGATGCTTGCGATTTTGCTAGATTTTGTTCTTCTTTAGATTTTTGGGCTAATACAGATCATGCAGAAGGTTTAACTGCGGTAGATTGGCAAGAAATTAAAAAATCAGTGAGGCAGTGCAATCAAGCAGGAGGAGTTTCTTCATCTCCAGACACGGTAGCATTTTTAGGATGGGAATGGACCCAGATTGGTGGCTTTGGTATTCCTCACTATGGTCATAAAAACGTCATCTTAAAAGGACTTGATGAAGATCAAATTCCTGCACGACCTATTTCAGCTAGTTCTGATTTAGGTTTTCTTGATATGCCATATTCTTCAAAATTTTTGCTGTCAGCAATGAGACCATCCGATCGTAGAATTCATGACTTAATGAGATTTGTTAACGATGGCAAGGCTAATGTTTGTCCAGAAGGTATTCCAGTTAGAGACTTACCAACAGACTGTAAAGAAATTGCTCCAACCCCTGGAATGCTTTTTGACAAATTAAATGACTGGGGTCATGAGACAGTGGTAATTCCTCATGGAACAGCTCGGGGTGCTTATACACCTCCAGGTAATGATTGGAAGGCACAGCTTA
The DNA here is from genome assembly GCA_015660645.1 of Gammaproteobacteria bacterium. Lineage (GTDB taxonomy): Bacteria > Pseudomonadota > Gammaproteobacteria > Magnimaribacterales > Magnimaribacteraceae > CAJJAM01. Next base: position 4,420 of record DQKS01000076.1, on the reverse strand, counting down.
ATGAGGTAGAGCACGATCCAAAAATACAAACCATGGTTGAGATTTATTCTGGCCATGGTAATTCAGAAGAATATAGAGATTGGCGTAGTGTTATTTTTGATAAACAAGGCAAGGCTATTTGCCCTAAACCTTCTAAGAGCTATTTACCTTCTTGTTGGCAAGCAGGAGAAATAATTAAAGAGCGTTGTTTGGCAGAAGGTGAATCTCTAAGAGAATGTAATAAAAGAGCTAAAGTTGCTAGATATAACCATGCTAATGAAGGTGTCGCAGGGTATGCAACTGTGTTTAATGAAGAATCTTCTGAATGGTTAGACTCTAATCAATGTAAGGATTGTTTTTTACCTGCTTTTAGCTATAGGCCGGCAGGATCTGCACAATACATGGCTGCAATAAGAAATTTTGATGATACTGACACAGTTGATCGTTTTAAGTTTGGTTTTATAGGATCAAGTGATAATCATGCGGCTAGACCAGGAACTGGCTATAAAGAAATTAATAGAAGAGAGATGACAGAAGCAACAGGTCCAGCAGATCCTACTGGCTTCTTTTTAGGTTTTAATGAAGGCGATGGTATTTATAGTCAATCTACATCAAAAAACTGGACCAATGAAACTCTACCTGGAGGTCCGCCAGAACCAGAGAGAGTGGCTTCATTCTTTTTAACCGGAGGTTTGGTTGCAGCACATTCCAATGGTAAAAATAGGGATGAGATTTGGAACTCTATAAAAAGAAAAGAAGTTTATGCAACGAGCGGCCCTAGAATACTGCTCTGGTTTGATTTAGTAAATGCTCCGAATGGTGAAGAAATACCTATGGGTTCAGATATTAAGATGTCCAAGAATCCCCGTTTTATTGTTAAAGCTGCTGGCTCTTATATTCAAAAACCAGGCTGCCCTGAGTATTCATATAATGCTCTGGGCATGGAAAAGCTCCAAAATCTTTGTCGCAATGAATGTTATAACCCGTCAGACGTAAGAAAGAAGATTGATAGAATTGAAGTGGTAAGAATAAGACCTCAAATTTTTAAAGGAGAGGACGTTTCAAATTTAATCGAAGATGCATGGAAAGTTTTTCAGTGCCCAGAAAATAAAACAGACTGTAGTTTTAGTTTTACCGATAAGGAGTACAGCGAACTAGAAAGGGATACAGTTTATTATGTAAAAGCAATTGAAGAGCCTTCTAAAATTATCAATGCAGACAATTTGAGATGTGAATACGATGCATTTGGTAATTGTACTAAAACAAATATTTGCTACGGAAGTTCTCTTTTAACTCCCTACAAAGACGATTGTTTGGGTGAAGCAGAAGAAAGGGCTTGGTCTTCTCCTATTTATGTTGATTATTCAGCGATGTAGTCAAGAAACGGGCAATAAAATATTTATTTACCCTTCCAATTAGGGGCTCTTTTTTCAGAAAATGCTACCGGTCCTTCAATAAAATCTTCGCTTTTAAATAAGTCTATTACTGCAGAATATTGACCCTGCATAGACTTTTCTAAGCTTGCTTCATTTAAGCTTTCATATGCAACTTGTTTAGTTGCTCTTATAGACATAGGAGAGCAGGCTTCTATCTGCTTAGCCCAATTTCTTGCTGCATCCATAAGGTCTTCTTGGTTTTCTACAACTTCATTGACTATGCCAAGTTGTTTAGCTTCTTCGGCTCCTACGTGACGTCCGGTTAGCATCATGCCCATAGCATTCTTCATGCCTATTTGCCTCGGAAGTCTTTGCATGCCACCGGCCAGTGCTGCTAAGCCTACTTTGGGTTCAGGTAAAGCAAATCTAGCATTCGACGAAGCAATGATTAAATCGCAAGCTAAAGCTATTTCCATTCCTCCCCCCATAGCGACACCATTAACTGCTGCTATAACGGGCTTATTAAGATTAAATCTAGAGGTTAGGCCGGCAAAGCCAGATTCTGGCATTCCAGATCTATCTCCACCCGAAGCTTGGTATTTTAAGTCATTACCTGCTGAAAAAGCTCTATCTCCCGCACCGGTAATAATAGCTACCCAGAGGTCTTCTTCATTAGTAAATTCACTCCAGACTTCATCAAACTCTCTATGGGAAGGCGGATGAAGTGCATTCATCACGTCTGGTCTATTAATAGTAATCTCTAGAATATGGCCGTTGATAGTTGTTGTTAAGAATTCATAATTATCTTTCATGCAAGTCTCCTTTTCACTTTGATAAAAGAATAACAGTCATTACATTTACAGTCATGTTTTATCGTTTACTATTAAGGGATGAAGAATCTTACAATAGGAATCTTGTTAACAGATCATGTGGTTCCTGAACTTATTGAAGATCATGGTGATCAAACTGATTTTTATAACTACATTTTTAATTTGGCTGATTCAACGGTGAAGCTTATTTTTTATGATGTTGTTTTGGATCAATATCCAAATTCAGTTGATGAATGCGATGGCTATTTAATAACTGGAAGTAAATTAAGCGTTTATGATGCTGAAGATTGGATAAGAAAATTAGAGTTTTATATCCGGGAGTTAGATAAACATAAAAAAGCCTTGTTGGGAGTTTGTTTTGGGCATCAGCTAATCGTAAAAGCTTTAGGAGGTAAAGCAGAAGAGGTGCCGATTGGATGGACCGTAGGTGTTCAAAATTATAAATTCATAAATACATTTCCTTGGGTTCAAGATCAAAAACAATTTGTAAGTCTTATTCACTCTCATAAAGACCAGGTAACTGCATTACCTAAATCTGCTGAATTAATAGCTTCCAACCCTAGGGTTCCTATTGCCATGTTCAGAATAGGAAATCATATAATGTCCATGCAAGGTCACCCTGAATTTACCCATGAATATGCTCATGCTGTCGCATCCATGCGAAAAGAAGTACTTGGAAAAGAGGCTTATGAAAAGGCTAGTTTTAGTTTAAAAAATGAAACTACCGACAACGTAGAGGTGGCAAAATGGTGGGTAGATTTCTTTAGGCAGAATAATCAATAAGGTCTGTCTGGATCATCAATTGTGATGCGCTCCATTCTTCTTAATTGTGGCCAATAGTTATTATCCGGTTTATGTAAAACAGAGCGATTATCCCAAAATGCTATTGAGTCTTTTTCCCATTTAAATCTACAAATATATTTTTCTTTTTGTATGTGATCAAAGAGGAATTTTAGTAATTTTTCTGATTCGGTTTTTTTCAATTCAATAATTTGTGAAGTAAAGAGTCTATTTACAAAAATTAACTTTCTTTTAGTTATAGGGTGGGTTCTGATAACTGGGTGAGTAACAGGAGGGTTTGCTTTTAAGGCTTCAGATAATCTTTCTCGACCACCCGGTTCAGAAAGACTTTCTTTAAATCCATATTCAAAGCTATGTTCTGCCGTTAAGTCTTGAAGTTCCTCTTTTAAATCATCTGTTAAGTCATCAAAAGCAGCAGCCAAACTTGCAAAAAGAGTATCGCCCCCTTTTTTTGGTATTATTTTTCCTATCAGGATACTACCCAGTGGCGGATTCCCTTTAAAAGTCATGTCTGTATGCCACTCTTCAATTTTAGAAGGGTTTTCTCTATCGTTCTCTAGAATAGTTATCTCCGGAAAATTAATGATAGTGGGATAGGCAGGATGTGTTTGTAAGCTGCCGAAATTGAGAGCTAAATTTCTATGGTCTAGACTTGAAATTTCTTGTTCTCTAAAGAATATAACTTGGTGAACAGCTAGGGCTTCTTTTATGAAACTGATAGTTTCAGAATTGAGTTTTTGTTTTAGATTGACTCCTAGAATAGTTGCACCCAGTGACGCATTTTCTTTTACAACTTTTAACATCTTTCAAATTTCTTGTTATCTTAAAAAAGTATAAACTGTTCACAATAAAAATTCTTGTAATGAAACTTTTTAAAAAAATTCTTTTAAGTACATTTTTTGTGCTAATTATTGGTTGTGGAAGTGGTGGAGGAAGTAATACTCCTGAATTAATTCCTTCAGCTCCCGTACCACAAACTCCAGCACCAACTGTTGATACTTGGCCTTCTACATCATGGGAAGTTATAGAACCTTCCAAAGTAAATATGGATCAATCAAAACTTAATGAGGCATTAGATTATGCCTTTGAAGAAGGCCGTAATACCCAGTCAGTTATTATAATTCGCCACGGTGTTGTTGTTGCTGAAAGATATCAAGAAGGTAAGGACAAAGATACTTTAGCAACAAGTTGGTCTGCTGCTAAAAGCTTTACCAGTGCTCTTATCGGTCTAGCGATAGAACAGGGTTATATAGGTTCAGTCGATGACAAGGCTTGCGAATATTTAGATAAATGGAGTTGTGAAGAAATTGTATGTTTAAGCTTAGATTGTCCGTTATCCAGACCTAAGATTTCTATAAGGGATATATTGGAAATGCGTTCAGGACTATCACCTACGGACGGGATAAGTATTTATTCGGATAAAGATGATCAATT
>DQKS01000062.1 GCA_015660645.1 Gammaproteobacteria bacterium | reverse complement strand
TTCATTTGTTGGGTCAATAAGTCCTTCTAGAGGCACTAAAGTTTTAAGATGATTTTGGACGAAAATAGCTGAAGGAGGAGATATTCCTGTCCCTAGCCAAGTTAATTCTGAGAGACCTGTCATTTCAATTATTAATTCTTCAAATTGTTCAATATTCTTCTGATCTAATTCATTTCCATCTTTCATTAAACACTTAATCTTTATTGAAGGTTTAATGCTTAATTCACCTCTTATATTCCTAATTCCAGTCACCACTGCTTTAAGCCACTCCACGGAGTCATAATTTTCTACCTCAAAACTATTTTCAGCAGTAGGGAAGCTAGAAATCATTATGCTTTCACATGGAGTTTGATAGTGATTTCTATGGTGTTGCCAAATTTCTTCTGTAATAAAAGGCATAATAGGATGAGCAAGACGGAGAGTCTTTTCAAGTGTATTGACCATTGATCTTATTATTTTAGCTTTAGAAGCATTATCAGTTGATTCATTGGATAATCTAATTTTTGATAACTCTATGTACCAGTCACAGAATTCATACCAGATGAATTCATAAATAGCTTTGGTTATCAAATCAAATCTATAATTTTCAAATGTCCCTTCAACTTTTTTTGAAGTTTCATTGAGTTTAAAATTTATCCATTGATCTATATTTTCATTTGATTCTTCATCTGAGATCTCATATTTCTCTAATTGAAGGTCTATAAACCTGGAAGCATTCCAAAGTTTATTGCAGAAATTTCTGTAACCTTCAACTCTTTTCATGTCGAAGTTAATATCTCTACCCCCCGAAGCAAGTGAGCAGAATGTAAGTCTTAAAGCATCTGTTCCATAGGCATTAATGCCTTCTGGAAACTCTTTAATTGTTCGTTTCTCTATTCTCTCTCTCATTTGGGGCTGCATGAGGCCTTGGGTTCTTTTTTCTAGAAGTTCTTTGAGATTAATACCATCAATGATGTCTAAAGGGTCTAGGGTATTGCCTTTAGATTTAGACATTTTCTGTCCTTCTGAATCTTTAATTAGACCGTGAATAAAGATTTTTTTAAATGGGACTTCTTTGATAAAGTGAGTTGTCATCATGATCATTCTTGCTACCCAAAAGAAAATAATATCAAAACCCGTCACAAGAACATTTGTAGGGTGGTATCTTTTTAGAAGTTTAGTAGAAGATGGCCATCCAAGGGTAGAAAATGTCCACAATGAAGAAGAGAACCAAGTATCTAATACATCGTCTTCTTGTTTTAAGATTAATTCTTCCTCAAGTTGGTATTTTTTTCTGACGGATCTTTCATCTTCCGCTACATAAATATTACCATCGTCATCGTACCAAGCTGGAATTCTGTGACCCCACCATAATTGTCTACTTATGCACCAATCCTGGATGTCATTCATCCATGAAAAATAGGTATTTTCCCAATTCTTAGGAACAAAACTTGTATCGTCATTTTTTACAACTTTTATGGCCTCTTTAGATAATTCTTTCTGATTGACGAACCACTGATTTGTTATAAGCGGTTCTAGTACAGAATTACTTCTTTCTCCTGTAGGAATTGTTATTTTGTAGGGTTCAGTCTTTTCTAAAAGACCCAATAACTCCATTTTATTAATTACTTTTTTTCTAGCATCTTCTCTTGATAAACCCACAAAATCTTTGGGTACATTTTCATTTAAAGTTCCATCAAGGTTAAGAATATTTATTTGTTCTAGGTTATGTCTTTTGCCTATTTCAAAATCATTGAAGTCATGAGCTGGCGTTATTTTTACGCAACCTGTTCCAAATTCTGGGTCGACATAGCTGTCACCTATTATGGGTATATTTCTATTAGTTAAAGGGAGGTTTATAGTTTTTCCAATTAGAGAGTTATATCTTTTATCTTCTGGGTTTATAGCAATAGCTGTATCACCTAACATTGTTTCAGGTCTTGTCGTTGCTATTGTTATAAATTCATTATTCTCTAAAGGATATTTTAAAAACCATAAAGAACCTTGTTTTTCTTCAGCAATCACTTCTAGGTCCGAGAGTGCTGTCTGAAGTCTAATGTCCCAATTAACAAGCCTTTCACCGCGGTAAATAAGCCCTTCATCGTAAAGTTCTATGAAGACTTCCTTAACCGCTAGGCTTAAATCTTCATTCATCGTAAAGGCTTCTCTTGACCAATCCGGAGAGGCACCAAGTCGTCTTAATTGTTTTGTAATTTTGTTACCAGATTTTTCTTTCCATTCCCAAACTTTCTTCTCGAATTTATCTCTTCCTAAAGATTCTTTTGTTATTCCATCAACTTCTAACTGTCTCTCTACAACCATCTGCGTAGCTATTCCGGCATGATCTACTCCTACTTGCCATAAAACATCAAAACCTGACATTCTTTTGTATCTGATTAAGGCATCCATCAGAGTGTTTTGAAATCCATGTCCCATGTGCAAAGTACCTGTAACATTAGGTGGCGGTATCATTATGCAATAAGGCTCTTTCTTGCTATCAGGATTTGATTTAAAGAAGCCGGAGTCTTCCCATTTTTTATAAATGGGTATTTCTATTTCTTTAGGATTGTAGATTGTTTTCATCACCACTTCTTGAATTCAGGTTCAAACCCTTCCTTCTTAGTTAGGGTCCAAGTTTTTGCTGCTTTTTCTCTTAGCAGAGAACCATCCTCAATTACCATTTGGTAATAACAATTGTAGTGTTTTATATCTAAAGGAAAATCAGGACTTAGATTTATCAAAGACCTGTCTTCATCCTTGGAAAATTTTGTTCCAGGATAGCCAATATTAATCCGAATCTTTGAATCGCCAGCATGGATTAATTGATGAGGCAGTAAGGTATTTGCAGGCTTCTTCCACATTTCTTCGTCTAATTGCTTAGCTTGTTCCAATGTATTGCATTTAAGGTCTATCCATTTAGTAAATAAATAATTATCTTCTTTTAGATATATTTTTGCTGTCAGTTCACAAACTACTTCTATAGCAAGATTTAAATCAGAGCCAATAGAAATGAACTCTGTCTTTAGCATTAAGAATTATCTATAAGATATTGGCTCAACAAAGGAACAGGTCTACCTGATCCGCCTTTTGCAGCTCCTTTGTATTGAGCAGTGCCAGCTACATCTAGATGGGCCCATTTATAGTCTTGAGTAAATCTAGATAAGAAACAAGCTGCTGTTATCGTACCGGCCCTACCTCCAATATTTGCTATATCAGCAAAATTGCTGTCTAAATCTTTCTGATAAATATCCCAAATAGGTAATTGCCAGACTCTATCAGTAGAATTCTCGCCAGCGGAAATAAGACTTTTTGCTAAGTTATCATTATTACTCATTAGGCCGGATGTAGAATATCCTAGAGCCATAATTACAGCTCCTGTTAGAGTTGCTATATCAACAACTGTTTTAGGCTTAAAGCGTTTAACATAGGTTAAAGCATCAGCTAGAACTAACCTTCCTTCAGCATCAGTATTTAATATTTCAACTGTAAGTCCAGACATCGTTCTTACAACATCTCCAGGTTTTGTTGCTTTGCTACCTGGCATATTTTCGGCACTAGCAATAATACCAACAACATTTATAGGTAGCTTTAGTTCAGCAGCTACTTGCAAAGTTCCCACTACGCTAGCAGCTCCGCACATATCAAATTTCATTTCATCCATGGTGGCACCTGGTTTTAGACTAATACCCCCTGTATCAAAAGTTATACCTTTTCCAACTAGAGCATAAGGTTGATCACCTTTTTTCCCTCCTTTGTACTCTAAGGTAATTAATTTAGATTCTTGGGCACTTCCTGCGCCTACGGAAAGAAGGCAGTCCATGCCTAATTTTTTCATCTCTTTCTCTCCAAGTACTTTGCAGCTTAGAGAATTATAGTTTCTGGCAGCTGCTTTTGAAGCACTAGCTAGATAAGTTGGAGTGCAAACATTGCCTGGAAGGTTGGCTAGATCTTTAGCGGCATTTGAACCTTGACCTATTGTTTGACCAACTTTTATAGCTTTTCTTAATTTTGTATCACTAGCAGTTGAGCTTAAAGAGATTACGACTTTTTTTAATTTGTTGACCTTTTTATTTTTCTTATTTAGTTTTGCGTCGTAAGTGTAAACTTGATGTTCTAGAATCCTACTTAATTGAGTTAATATCCACTCATCTCCTTCTTTTGTTTTTAGCGAAGGCAGGGCTACTGATACTTCTGATACACCGCTTGATATGGCAACACGAACAATACTCGATAATATCTTAGTTATTTGGTCTTTAGAGAGTGTTGATGTCTTCTTTCCACATCCTACCATGTAAACTCTTTCGGCTTGGGTACCTTCTAGAGAGGCAATGTATAGGCTTTGTCCTAATTTGCCTTGTAGCTCATTTCTTCTTATTAGTTTTTTAAGGACACCCTTACTTAAAGTATCTAGTTTCTTTAAGCTCCCGTTAACTGATTTAGCTTCGTAATTACCTAGTATGAGAGCCATAGTTTTAACCTTTTCAAGGTTCTTCGACTGGTTCTGGTTAAGACTTAATGCCAATCTTTTTTTCATGTAACTTCTCCTAAAATATTTTAATATTGTTGTATTCTAATACGTTATGGTTTTAACGATAGATAAAATCTAAACTCATTTAGTATTTTGTTGTCTAATTACAGGTAGGATAGAAGGATAATCAGAGAGTATTCTGTAGCTATGATCTTAAATCGTTATTTTCTTAAAGATATATTTTTATACACAACTTCAGTAAGTTTAATATTTCTTTTGATCGTAATGTCTTCTCGATCTATTCAATATCTTGAACAAGCAGCTATAGGAGAAATTAACCCTGAAGTTGTAGCTTGGGTTGTTCTTTACAGATTGCCTGAATTTATTCAAATTATTCTGCCTTTCAGTTTCTTTTTGAGTTTAGTACTAACAATAGGAAAGTTAAGTGCAAATAACGAACTCAATATTTATGAACAAAATGGATATACACAAAAAAGAATAGTTCTTCTATCTTTTATTCCTGCAGGCTTGGTAGCTTTAATAAGTTTATGCTTATCTATCTGGATTTCCCCTGAAAGCAATTTAAGAGCAGACCAGCTTCTAGCGAAACAAAGTTCTCAAGATATCTTTAGATCGATACAACCTGGTAGTTTTCATAGGCTGAATGAGGATGTATTGATTTATGCTAAACAAAGAGAAGGGAAAGCTTTGCAATCTGTATTTATACAGACAAATTCAAAAAAGCAAAGAAATTCAGGAACTGTAATTACCGCTGAATCCGCTGCTCTTGATACTAATAATCCAAGTTTACTTTTACTTCAGAAAGGCCTTCTGTATTTTAAAACCAATAATACAGATTCCTCGCTGATGACCTTTGGTGAACTAAAGATGAATATCAACAAGGACCCTGTAATCAAAGGCCTAGATATAAAGGCAGAGGAAAGAAGTAATAAAGCTGAATTTCAATGGAATATTTCACTAGCTTTAATTTCTCTTATAGCAGTGTTTCTTGCCGTTCCCATAAGCAAAGTGGGACCGAGAGAAGGGAGGTACAGAAGAGTTCTTCCGGCAGTTTTCATTTTTATTTTTTATCTTGGACTTTTGATTACAAGCAGGGGTTGGATAGAGGTAGGTGTAATCGGAACTTTCCCTGGAATGTATGCAGTTCATTTATTATTTCTGGTACTGGGATTCTTTCTTATATATAGAGTTAATTTTCAAAGATGAAGTTTCTATTTGGTGATGCTGTAGATAGAAACATAGGATTTCAGGTTGCCGTGAGCTTAGCGATTGTTATTTTTACTATTGGCGCTATAGATTTTATATTTTTAGTTCTCTCTGAACTTTCAGATATCTCTATTTCTTACAAGTTTGACGATGTGTTAATTTATTGCATATCAAAGATTCCTTACTCCCTATATGACCTATCACCTTATTTATGTTTGATAGGCGTTATGGTTGGACTTGGAAATTTAAACGACCAAGGAGAATTAACTGCTTCGAAGATTCTAGGAAAATCGAATTTAAATATCCTCTTAAGCAGCCTAAGACCAATACTTCTATTTCTATTCTTAGGATTAATTGCATCGGAGTTTTGGTTACCAGGACTTTCTCAAAAAGCAGAAGAAAGCCGTTTAATAAAACAAGAAATAATTGATTCTGATCAAGGTTATTGGCTGTCAAATGTTGAAGGATTTAGTTATTTCAGGTCAACACCATCTAAAGAGTTAATAGAAGACATTACAATTTATAAGATTGATTCCGAGTTTAAATTGATTGAAATAAGAAAATCAAAAAAAGCTTCATTAGTTTCGGGAAGTTGGATTCTTGAAAATATACAAATAGAGAAATTATCTGAAGGATTCGTTCAAAATGATGAAGATAATGTCTGGCATTCTGGTCCTAAAGATAGTGACTTTAATTTAATCCTTTCTCCAAAGTATTTTTCGTTGAGTTTATTAAGAGATCAAATGTTTAATGATGTATCTGAATATAGGAGAAATTTAATAGCATTAGAGTTCTGGAGAAAACTGTTACAACCCATGATGGCTTTTGTATTAATTCTGTTAGCGGCATCTTTTATTTTTGGACCAATGAGAGACCAAAAATCAGGGCAAAGGATTTTATTGGGTATTGTTATAGCGTTTAGCGTGAATATTATTAAAAGCCTTTTTGAAAGTATTTCAATGGTGTCTACCATGTCTCCTTTCGTGGCAGTATGTATACCAATAGTATTAATTTTTATTGTAGCCTTAATTTTAATAAAGAGGACTAGGCTAATTTCTTAATTTTAAGGATCTTAGTGTTTGTGTAAATATCTGACCAAGATCTTTTCTTAGGGTCACCAATAATCCAAAAATAACCCAGTCCAATTAATAAAAATGAAATAGAGGAAAGAAGACATCTTGTTGCTGAGGTTTTGAAATCAAGAGGCTTTCCTTCACAAGTTACCAGTTTAATCTTCCAGGCTTGCATGCCAAGAGTTTGGCCTTCATTTTTCATCCAAAAATAACAATAAAACAAAGGGCCGCTTAAAATAGACATGGTTAGTTGCAGTTTAGATAAGACTGTTCCGGGTTCAAGGTAGCCGCCATTCACAACATTGAGCAAAAGGGACAGGCTGATAACAATAGCCATTACAAATAATGTGTCATACATTAACGCGAATATTCGTCTGAAGAATCCTGCTGGTTCCATAAATATTAGTCAGTTAGCAAATTTTTGATTATTCTATAAATAAATTATAGAGAATATTATGACTGAAACTACTCAAGATTATGCCGATTCTTCTTTTTTTGGACATCCAAGGGGTTTGATAACTTTATTCCTTACAGAGATGTGGGAAAGGATGTCTTTCTATGGAATGAGGGGGCTACTAGTTCTCTTTATGACAAGAGAAGTTGTAGATGGAGGGTTGAACTTAGAAACCGGCGAAGCGATGGCTATTTATGGAATCTATGGAGCTTCTGTTTATTTCTTATGTGTTCCGGGAGGTTGGGTTGCTGACAAGATATTTGGAGCCCAGAAGTCAGTTTTAATTGGAGCAATAATTATCACTCTTGGGCATTATGTTCTAGCTATGCCTTTTGAAAAGACTTTCTTCTTAGGTTTAGTATTGGTATCCATAGGTACAGGTTTTCTTAAACCAAATATTTCTACAATAGTAGGCCAATTGTATAAACCGGGCGATATTCGAATCGATGCAGGTTATACGATTTTTTATATGTCTATAAATATAGGCAGCATGTTAGGTTTTTTGGTTTGCGGATACTTGGGTGAGAAGGTCGGTTGGCACTGGGGTTTTGGAGCAGCAGGCGTGGGTATGACTTTTGGTGTTATTCAATATATTTTATCTAGAAAATCGTTAGGAGAAGCAGGATTGAAACCAAATCTAGAGGTCAATGAAGATGCATCTCGTTATAAATTATTTTTTTATATTGCTATGATTTTGTTGGTATTAATCATAGCGACTAATTTTCTTGGACTGTGGAGTATTGACGCGCAAGTTCTAAATCAGCTCACAGTTTATTTAATAGTCTCGGTTGCTGTTTTATATTTTGTTTATCTATTTTTTTTCGCAGGACTTAATAAAAAAGAAAAAGAAAATATTTCTATGTTTTTACTGCTCTTTCTTGGCTCAGTTCTGTTTTGGGCGGGATTTGACCAGGGAGGTTCATCTTTAAATTTATTTGCTAAAGACTATACCGATTTATATATTTTTGGATGGGAGATGCCAGCAACTTTTCTTCAAGTTGCTAATCCTTTAATGGTGGTTATTTTTGCTCCATTTTTTGCAAGTTTTTGGATTAATTTGGGTAGAAAAAATATGGATTTTGATACGCCTGAAAAATTTGCTCTCGGGTGTTTTCTAATGGCAATTGGCTTTTGTGTAATTATATTAGGTGTTGAAGTGGCACTTGATAACGAAAAAGCAGGAGTGAAGTGGCTTTTGATAACGTACCTCTTTCATACGTTAGGGGAATTGTGCTTAAGCCCTGTCGGTCTTTCTGCAACGTCTAAATACTCACCTAAAAGATATAAAGGTCAGATGATGGGATTGTGGTTTTTATCCTCATCTTTAGCTGCTGGTGTTGCAGGCTTATTGGCTAGCAAATCGTTTGAATCGGGAATTTCAAGTATGCCAGCTTTATTTAATCAAGTTATATTTGGTCTTGTATTCATAGGGATAGTCCTTTTGTTTGCCAATAAATATATAAAAGGACATCCTGAAACAGAGGATTCATGATATATTGACTGAGGCGTCAATGAAATTATGAATATATTTTTTACTTATAAAATTATTAGTTTTATAAAAAAATTAAGGAAGAAATAGATAAACGCTTGGCTTAATTATTCTGTCATTAAGCTGACAAATTTCTTTGTAGACTCTAAACCTAGAAGGAATTAGTATCTAGAGCTTTCAATTATAGTTAAGGAAAGAAGAACATGATATTGCGTACCTTAATTCTTATTTCAATCGCTATGTGCGTCTCATGCTCTAAAGAGGGTAATGTCAGCGTTAGTGTTTCCAACGATATCATCTCTGAGATCCAAATTGATAACGACATCACTAAATTGAAGCCTACCCCTAACCCTAATAGAAATGCTTATTTTGGAGATTTACACGTCCACACTGCTAATTCTTTTGATGCTTATACTTTTGGAACAATCAGCACTCCTGCTGATGCATACAGATATGCCCAGGGGCAAGCAATTCCCCATCCAACAGGCTATGCAATACAACTGAGCCGACCGTTAGATTTTTATGCTGTCACTGATCATGCAATGTTTTTGGGTTTGCTTAAAGAAGCAGCCGATACAAGCTCTGAATTTTCTCGTTATGATTTAGCCAAGCCTTTACATAATCTTAATGATTCAGTGAACGGCGGTATTCTTTCAATTTTTAAAAGGAGCGGCCTGTTTAGACCTTTTGGAAGAGCAGTTAATGAAGGTCTTGAAGATGGTACCATTGATAAATCATTAGTAGAAAAAGTCAGTCGTTCCGTTTGGCAAGAGACCATACAAGCTGCCGATGACGCTTATGTGCCTGGAACTTTTACCACTTTTGCTGGTTACGAATATACATCCAGCATTGATCTTTACGAAAAATATTTACACAGGAATGTCATTTTTCGTGAAACCAAAAATTTACCAGCTAAACTTTTTTCTAGATTAGATAGCCAAGATCCAGAAAAACTATGGGACTGGATGGACAAACTAAGGGGTAACGGAGTTGAAAGCTTGGCCATACCACATAACTCAAATATTTCAGGCGGAGCAACTTTTTCTTTGAATGATTATAGTGGCGACCCAATGGATGAAGCTTATACAAAGAAGCGTGCGCTTAATGAACCATTAACAGAGATAACTCAAGTTAAGGGAACTTCAGAGACCCACCCTCTGCTGTCCAAGAATGACGAATGGGCAGCATTTGAAGTAAAAACAGGTCATGAAGGCGAAAAGCTCATCAGTAATTTAAAAGGCAGCTATGTTAGAAATGCCTACTTAAGAGGCTTGAATCTATCAGAAAAAGGTTTTACCAACCCATATAAATTTGGTCTCATAGGGTCAAGTGATACTCATGTTGGCGGTGGCTCCGATAATGAAGAAGTGTATTTTTCTAAAATAGGTGTTTTAGATGGAACGCCTGAGCTGAGAGGTTCGATACCATTTAATAGGTTTTATGGAGCTATTTTAAAAATTGCTAGACCTAATAGTATTGCTGAAGTTGATGATAAAAATTACATGGCTGTTAGCAAACGTCTTATTAATTTTTCAGCATCTGGTCTTGCAGGAGTTTGGGCAGAAGAAAATACTCGCGAAGCAATTTATGACGCTTTTCGACGCAAAGAAACTTTTGCTACCAGCGGTCCTAGAATTAAAGTCCGTTTCTTTGCCGGGTATGAACTATCCAATGCTCAATTAAACAGTCAAAATCTTCTGAGTGAGTTGTACAAGAATGCTGC
>DQKS01000061.1 GCA_015660645.1 Gammaproteobacteria bacterium | reverse complement strand
GTTCCTGTCTCCTCTGGCAGGTCTCCTATTTCATCAGGAAGAGGGATAAACTCTAGGTCAGTACCCTTAGCCAATATATTGAATTCTTTTAATTTTCCTTTGTTTCTTGTTGCCAAGATGATTTTCATCTGGAAATTTTATAAATAGCTGACGCGCTTAGAAGATTTGGCCAAAAACTAAGATACCACTTATTCTCATTATATGAATTAACTGTCACTCTTTCTTCTACCGTTATAGACAATTCACTACATAAGATTTCAAAATCACTAAGAGTGCATAAATGAATGTTAGGCGTACCATACCAGCTTTCAGGCAAAGGGCTGGTTACTGGCATCCTGCCTTTTATTAAAAGACTCAGTCTAGATTTCCAGTGTCCGAAGTTAGGAATGGTAACAATACTTGTTTTACCTATCCTAGTAATCTCTTCTAAGGCTGTATTTGGATTTTTAAGAACTTGAATTGTTTGACTTAAGATCACTACATCAAAACTGTCACTAGAGAAATTATCAAGACCGTCATCTATATCTTGTTCAATAACATTTATATTTTTAAGTAAACATTCTTCTATATTTTTTTCTTCAATTTCGACACCGAGGCTATTTATATTTTTGGTTTTTTTCAGTTCGAAAAGAATTTCTCCATCTCCACAACCTAAGTCAAGGACCTTGTTATTGTCTTCTATCCAATTTTCTATTACCGACAAGGTACTCATTGATTATTTCCCAAGAAAGCTTTTATGGCATTAACGTATCTATCTTCGGAAAAGAGAAAAGAGTCATGGCCGTGAGTTGATTCAATTTCCAGATAGCTAACATTTTTATTAGCCTCTAAAAGGGCATTCGAAATTTCTTTAGATCTTTCTGGAGAAAATCTCCAATCACTAGTAAAAGCAATAACTAAGACTTGCGCTTTTATAGGTTCAAAAGCTTTAACTAAGTCCCCGTTGTGTTTATCTGCAGGGTCAAAATAATCTAATAACTTCGTCATAAGAAGGTAAGTATTAGCATCAAAGTTTTCTGAGAATATATCACCTTGGTACCTAAGATAGCTCTCAACTTCAAATTCTACGTCAAACCCAAAGCCAAGTTTTCCTTCTTTTAATTCCCTTCCAAATTTATCCCGCATTGCTTCCTCTGATAGGTAAGTTATGTGGCCTACCATCCTTGCTAATCTCAAGCCTCTTTTTGGCGACTTTCCGGCTTTGAGATAGTGGCCTTCTTGGTAGTCTGGGTCTGTGATTATGGCCTGTCTGGCAACTTCGTTAAAGGCTATATTTTGGGCGCTTAATTTAGGTGCTGCAGCAATAACACCAGCCTTATTAATTCTCTCAGGATAGACCATTGCCCACTTCAAAGCCTGCATACCTCCCAAGCTGCCCCCAATTACGGAATGCCATATTTTAATATCAAGATAATCGGTTAAAAGAGCTTGGCAATTCACCCAATCTAAAACAGTAATAACTGGAAAATCAGGTCCATATACTTCATTTGTTTTTGGATTAACACTTGCTGGCCCTGTTGTTCCATGACAACCACCTAAGTTATTGGGCGAAACTACAAAGTATTTATCTGTATCTATGGCCTTGCCAGGGCCTATAAGATTATCCCACCAGCCTTTTCTTTCATCTGATTTTTCATAATAGCCAGCTGCATGGTGATTCCCACTTAGGGCGTGGCAAATTAATATGGCGTTTGTTTTGTCTTGATTAAGATTGCCATAAGTCTCAAATACCATTTCAAAACCTTCTAGTTGCTTCCCAGATTCAAGAATGAACCTATCTTCAAACTTAACTGATTGGGTCTGAACTTTTCCTACGGTAGAAATCTTATTATCCATTTTAAAAAAAAACCTGTCAGCTTTCGCCAAACAGGTCTATCTATTTGCTTTAGCTGTATTTACATTAAACGCCCGCAAGCTATCTCAAATCGGCGAAAAGTTAATTATACGCTAAAGTTTAATGCGTAAAAAGAAACTATTAAAAAGCTATGCTAAGCCAATAAGGCATACCCGATCCTAGGGCAAGAGAAGTAAACATGCTTTCTAAATACTGAAGCGCTATAAAAGCAAGTATCGGTGAAAAGTCTAATCCTCCAACAGGTGGTAAAAAGAACCTAAAAGGTTTAAAGATTGAATCAGACATTTGTAAAATTAATCTAATGGCAGGGTGTTTGTGGTCATTTGCTACCCAACTGATGATTATTCCTGCTAGCATTACCCAAAACGAAACCTTTAAGCATAGTATAAGAACGGAGTAGAGCGACCAAATAGTAATTTTTGAAGGATCATAATCTAATGAACCGGCAACAACAGCCAAATAAAATGCAGCTGATTGAATTAATATGGCAATAATTAATGCTGCGAAATCAATTCCATAGACAGGTTTAACAAAAGATCTAATAAGCTGGCTAGGGTAATCAACTGCCTTAATGATGCCTTGAACTATGGGGTTAAAGTAATCTACTTTTAGAAGTCTAAATAAAAAATTTAAAATAACGCCCAATGTAAAAACATCCAATAGTGCTTTAAAAAGATAAAAAGTGGCTTCAGACATTAGTTCTTACCCAACTCAATAGATCTTTTGGTAGCCTCATTTATAGCTTTCTCCAAAGTATCTTTTAATTTATTTTCATCGAAAACTTCAAGGGCTCTTTCTGTAACTCCTCCGGGTGAAGTTACCTTCTTTTTAAGGGTTTCTGGTGATTCGTCACTTTGTTTAGCTAACTCTGCTGATCCAATAATCATATCAAGCAATAAATTTTTAATTTCATTTTCTTCAAAATTTAATCCTTTTGAAGACTCTAAAAGAGCTTCTACTAAGTAAAAGATATAAGCGGGACCTGACCCTATCAGAGCTGTGTAAAGGTCTAAGGATATTTCTTCCAATACACAAGTCACCCCTACAGATTCGAAAATACCTCTTGCTGTCCTTAAATCTTCTTTTGAGGAATTTTTATTAGAGCAAAGTGCCGTAACACCCTTCCTGATGCTTGCAGGAGTATTAGGCATAGCTCTTATTATGCGTTGATTTTCTTTTAATTGAGCTTGAATGTCTTGAATTTTAATTCCTGCCGCTATAGAGATAATTAGATGCTGTTCATTATTAATTAACTCGGCTAACTCAATAAGAACAGAATTAACGATATGCGGCTTTACTGCTAGCACTATGGTTTTACAGTTGCTAGCAATTTTTTTATTGTCTTTTGTGGTTTTTATACCGTAGTTAGAATCTAATGCTGTTAGATGAGAATCTTCTGGAGAGCTTGCGATAATTGCTTTTGGATCTAATCCGCCGTTGATTATTCCAGAAATAAGAGCACTTGCCATGTTGCCAGCTCCTATAAATCCAATGTTAAATTTTTGACTATTCATTGTCTTTGCCCAAATATATTGGTCCCTATTCTAATTATTGTTGAGCCTTCTGCTATAGCTTCTTGATAGTCGGCAGACATGCCCATAGAAAGTGTATCTAGGTCATTATAATTTTTTTTGAGTTCATTTAATTTATTTTTTAATTTTTTAAAAGACTGTCGCTGCATTTCTTTTTCTTTTGGTTTGGGTATTGACATCAATCCTCTTACTTTAAGATTTTTCATTCTTTGAAGTTCCCATATAAAATGATCTACTTCTTCTATTCTAATCCCTGATTTTGATTTCTCGCTGTCTAGGTTTATTTGAATACACACATTTAATTGTCCTAGTTCTTTTGGTCTGGCATTATTTAAGAGTTCTGCTACTTCTATTCTTTCAATTGTGTGAACCCAATTAAATAAACGTGCAATTTTCTTTGATTTTCTACTTTGGATTGAACCTATAAAGTGCCAAGTAATATCCGAAGGGAGATGTTCTATTTTCTCTTCTGCTTCTTGAAGATAATTTTCGCCAAAATTCTTAATTCCTCCCTCAAAAGCCTGTTGAATTGATTTAATGTTTTGAGCCTTAGATGCCCCTACAGTTATAACCTCAGAATTTTTACGCCCAAATTCATTACAAGTTTTTTGCTTTAGCTCTAGGAATTTCTCGGTATTTTCTATAACGTTTTTCACGGTCCTTTTACATTGACTCCGGGGCATCAATTCCAAGAATTCCAAGACCATTAGAAATAACCTGTTTAGTTCCTTTTAATAGAAATAATCTTGCGTTCATTAATGCTTTATCCTCCACTAGAAATTTTTCGTTGTTGTAATAACTGTGGAAAAGACTAGATAAATTTCTTAAGTAATAGCAGATTAAATGTGGTTCAGAATGCTTTGCAGCCCTAGATACAACATCAGGGTAGTTAAGTAACATTTTTTGTATTTCTATTTCTTTATCTAAATTCAAAAGTTCTAGGTTTTCTATACCAAGAACTCTGTTTAATTGCTTTTCTTCTTTTTTTAATGTCTCGAACACACTACAAATTCTCGCGTGTGCATATTGAATATAATAGAGAGGATTATCTTTTGTTTGTGACTTTGCTAGTTCTAAATCAAAGTCAAGATGTTGATCAGCCTTTCTGTTTATGTAAAAGAACCTAGCGGCCTCTGGGGAAACTTCTTTAATTAATTCAATAAGAGATATAAATTCACCGCCTCGGGTTGACATTGAAATCTTCTTTCCCTTTCTAAGTAGATTAGCAAATTGTATAAAGACTACTTCTAGTTGTTCTTTTGTTTTTCCCAAAGCTTCCATTGCAGCTGAGACTCTTGGAATGTAGCCATGATGATCAGCTCCCCACACGTTAATTATTCTTTTGTAGCCTCTTTCGTATTTATTTAGATGATAAGAGATATCAGAAGCAAAATAAGTATTATCACCATTTGCTCTTTTTACTACTCTATCTTTATCGTCACCAAACTCCGTAGATTTAAACCACAGAGCATCATCTTTTTCATATAGAAAGTTTGCCTCATTAAGTAATCTTATCGACTTGTCAATACTTGACTCAGCGCCTTCTTTATTCAAATACATAGTAGATTCATTAAACCAGAGGTTATGATTTACACTAAAAGACCTTAGGTCTTCTTTTATAGAGCTCATTATAGAGGCGAGAGAGAATTGTCTGATCTCATCAAAATTACCTTCAAGAAATAATTTTCCCCATTCGATTAAATGGTCAAGGTCTTCTTCTGTCTCTTGTGCTTGTAATAACTCTTGGAGTTCAGATTCATTCTCTCTTAAGATATATTTTTCTTTTTTTTCTTTTAGAAGATTTGCTGCTATTTTTTTTACGTATTCACCTTGATAACCTTTTTTTGAGAACTCTAATTTTAGACCGCTCTCTTGTAGGTACCTGAGCCAAGTGCTGATTGTGAGGGTGTTCATTTGACGGCCCTCGTCATTTACATAATATTCTTCATCAACTTCATAACCAACAGTCCTTAGAAGGTTGGAAAGAACGGAACCGAAAACTGCTCCTCTACCATGTCCTACGTGCAATGGACCCGTAGGATTGCTTGAAACATATTCGACAAGGACCCGTTCCTCCTTCCCAGATTTATTTTTACCAAATTCTTGCCTGCTTTCGTCAATTTCTAAGAGGATCTTACTGTGAGTATCTTGTTTAAGAAAAAAGTTTATAAAACCAGGTTCCGCTATATCAATCCTCTCTATCCAAGGTTCAAGTGGGAGAAACGATACTATCTTTTCAGCCACCAGTTTTGGAGATTGAGATAAGTCTTTAGCAATCACCATAGCTAGGTTGCTTGCGTAATCGCCATGATCTTTTTCTTTATTTTCTTGGATTGAAATCTTCTTGTTAGAGAGGTCAATATCATTTTCATCGCCAATACTATTTAAGGCAATTTTAAGGATTTTTATCAGATCATCTTTCATGATTTCTAAGAGAGTTATTTTCTCCCTTGGTATTCACCATTTCTGGTATCAATAGTTACTATCTCTCCTTTTGAAAGAAAAAGAGGGACCTTGATGATAGCTCCAGTAGATAGTGTCGCTGGCTTTGAACCGCCTGAAACTGTATCTCCCTTTACCCCAGGATCTGTTTCTTTTATTTCTAAGTCTACAAAATTAGGTGCTATTACGGAAATAGGCTGGTCGTTCCAAAGCAAGATTTTACAAATATCTTCTTCGGTTACCCAGTTTTTTAGAGAACCGACCATTTTATCTGAAACGACAACTTGTTCATAAGTATCAGGATGCATGAAATACCAATCTTCACCATCGCTATAGAGATATTGCATTTCAAACTCAGAGACATCAGCAGCTTCGAGAGACTCGCCTACTTTAACTGTTCTTTCTCCAACTCTCCCTGATAGTAAATTCCTAAATTTTATTTTATTGAAAGCCTGCCCCTTGCCTGGTTTTACAAAATCTTCATCTATGATAATGCAAGGGTCGTTTTCAATAATAACTTTAAGACCCGTGCGGAAGTCACTTGTTGAATATGAAACCAAAATCTTTCCTCGATAATTAATTACAGGCTAGTCTGCCTTTATCTCGACTAACCTTTCGCCAAATTTTACAGTCTTATCTTGATACAAGGAATTAATATTCAGTTTTGCAGTTTGAGGAAATAGTAAAATTACCGTTGATCCCATCTTAAAATATGCTAATTCTTGACCTTTATTAACTTTTTTAGAACCTTCTTCAGGTCCTTTTTCCCAAGACTCTTTGTAAGATAGTCTTTTTTTAAATTCTCTGATTTCCCAGAAGGGCACAATGCTTCCAACAACGGATGCACCAACAGCAACTAGCCCGTAAGAGAATTTATCGGATTGTATAATTATATTTGCCCTTTCATTTTTAACGTAGAGAGAAGGAATTATATTTTGAGCATTTCTATTTACACTATATAAATTATCACCCATATGATCGCTCTCAATAATCTTGCCTTTAAGAGGGCAGTGGATTCGATGATAATCTGCAGGGGCAAGATAAATAGTAATAAACACACCTCCTTCCAACTCTTCTACAAAGGGTGAACTTCCTATTAATTCCACTAACTTGTATTTAAATTTTTTGGCTTGTATTAATTGACCATCTTCAATTAAGCCAAAATCTATGATTGACCCATCCACCGGAGAGCAAATAATATTTTCTGATAGGTTTATCGGACGGGCATCATCTTTAAGCTCTCTTGTAAAAAAATTATTATAGGAAATGTAATCTTTAGCTTTTCTCTTTTTAGCTATACTAAGATCTGGTTTGTAAATTTTTATAAAAGTATTAATAAAAAAGTTTTTGATAAATTTGTTTTTAGAATTGGCAAATTGACCCATGCAAAAGGTTAGAAAATGATTTGGAATGAACTTTAGAAGTATTTTCATATACTAAGAATTAAAAAATTTTATTTTAGGAAAGAGCTTAGGAGTGGATACCTTGTAATTTTCATAATCTTGATGCTGGGTGGCTAGCTTTACTTCAAGTAAAGGAATGAGGACTTTAACATATAGGAAGCTAACTAATATTGGTCCAAAAATACTCCATTCCCCACCAAAAGCGTTTATAGCAAGAAGGTATAATCCCCACCAAGAAATAAGTTGTCCAAGCAGGTCTGGGTGTCTACTTAAGCTCCATAAACCTTGGCGACAAAGGTTTTTGACTTGTGGTTGTAATGATGATTGTTTGAGTTCTATGAGTGCCCTAGCTTCATACCCAAAACCAATAATGAAGATTGAAGCTGCTAGTAGGTCTAAAAAACCTAATCCAGAATTACCTGATAAAAAATTAAGAGAAATAACAGGCATTAATGAAATCATGAAATAACTGATAAATTTGAATAAGTTTATGGTTTTTTCACGGATGCTAAATCCTTTAAAGTTAAGGCCTTCATCAAATAAAATACTAAGTACTATAAGTTTAAAGTTTTTATTGTTGGTTGAGAATTTAAGTGCCCACACGGACAGCAAGATATTAGCAAGAATTTGTCTGCTTGTTATTTCATAAATTTCAAAATAGCTTTGCAATAACATTCCAAGCCATGCAGTAAGTGGCATTAAGAGAGGTATAAAAGTAGAAAAGATACTTATTTTTTTCTGTCCGGAGGATACATAAATAAGAACATATAAGAATATAATATTACAAGAGGCTAGGGTTAAAACTAGTTGTATCAAATTCATATAGTTGTCAAAAAATCAATCTCATTGAAAAATTAAATAAATTTGATTATAGTTTACCCGCTCGAGTGGGGATGAAGTGTAAATTATGGAGGATTTGTACTTAAAATGATCATATCATTGGTCTGACTTCGAGAGAAAAAAGAATTTTTTATATAAAAAGGAGATACGCATATGAAGCGTCTTTGGAAAACTATTATCTTAACTTTAGTCCTGGTAACGGGTTCTTCTATAGTTATTAGCGATCAAATACAGCCTTTACTGGATGTAGGAGAAGCAAGACAGAAAGCAGAAAAATCATCTCAAGCAAAAGTTGATCAAATGGATGACGACACTTCTTTAATAATTAATGAATTTAAAACTGTCAGCAAACAGATTGAAGGCTTAAAGGTTTATAACGCACAAATGAAACAACAGATTGAGCGTCAAGAAGAAAGGCTTAAGGAAATCGACAAGACCATGAAAGAAGCTCAGGTTATGCAAAGACAGATTCCACCTTTTACTAGAAGAATGTTATCTGGTGTTGAAACATCAATAGAGCTAGACCTTCCTTTTCATTTATCAGAAAGAAAAGAAAGAATTGCTTTTGCTCAAGCTGCTTTAGATAACCCAACGGTTTCGCCTGCAGAAGGGTTAAGACAAGTTCTTGAAGCTTTTGAAGTTGAAGCTGAGTACGGAAGAAAGCTTGATTCCTATAAGGATAGCATAATGATTGACGGCGAGCTCAGAGAAGGAAATATTCTTAGAGTGGGAAGGCTGGCTATGGTTTTTCAAACAGCTGATGAGACTCAAACGCATGGCTGGAATAATAAGACTAGATCTTGGGAAGAGCTGGACGGAAGCTACAGGAATCCAACTAGAAAAGGTATAAGAATTGCTAATCGACTAGCAACAGTAGATTTACTTGAATTGCCATTGCAAAATGCGGAGGAATCAAAATGAAGAACATGAAGTTATATTTATTACCTTTATTATTAGTTTTTAGCTTTTCTTTTTCAATTCATGCCGCTGAAGATGATGAAGAATCTGTAGTTCCTTCCAATCCTCAAGAATTATTAGAGGTTGTCCGTCAAGGTCAATTTGCAGACACTAGGGCACAACGCCAAAGAGAAGCTAAATTTAGAAATGAAAAGAATAAGCAGACGAAACTTTTGGCTGATGCTAAAGCTGAAAGAGCTAGGTTGGAAAGAGAGGCTGCAAAATTAGAAAAGAAATTTGAATCCAATGAAGCACTTCTAGTTGTAGCTGAGGAGCAATTGCGAGAAAGGCTAGGGTCTCTCAATGAAATATTTGGTCATTTAGCGGGAAACTCTACAGAAGCTAGGCAAATTTTTGAAAGCTCTATAACGGCTGCACAATTTGGAAAAGATAGAGAATCTTTTCTAACTAACCTCGGTAAAAAGATGAACGAGGGAATACGGTTGGCAACCATATCTGAATTAGAGCAACTTTGGTTTGAACTCCAAAGAGAAATTAATGCCTCGGGAGAAATTTCTAAATTTACTGCCGATGTTATTACAAACGATGGAACCATTGAATCTAGAGAAGTTGTTCGTGTAGGTAACTTTAATGCTATTTCAGATGGGCAGTATCTTAGCTATTCTCCTTCGAGAGGAATGTATGCTGAACTTCCGTCTCAGCCGGCAGGGAGATTCACAGGAACGACCAGTGATATGTTTGAAGCAGATGCATTTCCTGTGCAATTTGCAGTAGATCCTACAGGCCCTCAAGGCGGATCTTTATTGACAAGTTTAATTTCAATGCCTAGCACCTTAGAAAGGATGACTTTGGGTGGGCCGGTAGGTTACATAATTATGATTATTGGAGTCTTAGCTACTCTTCTTTTTGGATTGAGATTCTATTCTCTGTGGGGATTAAGAGAGGGAGTTCAGGCTCAAGCTAAGTCAGCAACTCTAACTGAAGACAATGCTCTTGGAAGGATACTAAAAATTGCAGAAAATAATCCTTCTTCTAATACAGAAACTTTAGAATTAAAGATGGCTGAACAAATTCTTAAGGAAAGACCTAAAATCGAAGGTTTGAACTGGGTATTAAAGATAGTTTCTGTTGTTGCACCTTTAATGGGGCTGTTTGGAACAATCATAGGAATGATAGAAACTTTTACTATGATAACTCTGTTTGGTACAGGAGATCCTAAAACAATGGCAAGTGGTATTTCTATAGCGTTAGTTACAACATGGCTAGGACTTATGGTAGCAATACCAACCACTTTTATGTATGCGACTGTTAATAACATATCTAAGGGAATTCTTGGAACTATAGAAGAATCTAGTACTGGTATGGCCGCCAAACGCTCAGAAAAAGAAGCTTAAGAAAAAACTAATGTTTTTTATATACGACGCTCAAGATGCCCTTTTTGCATTTATGCAAAGGGGCGGAGACGTCTTGTATCTAATCGGTTTGTTAGCTTTTTTTATGTGGTTTTTAATCTTTGAAAGAATGTGGTATTTCATATTCATTCATAGAGATTTAATAGATAAAGCTGTTTCCCAATGGGAAGGAAGAAAAGACAAGCTATCATGGAATTCTGTAGCCATTAGAGATATGTTGATTTCGGAAGCAAAATCAAAAATTAATCAAAATCTATCTCTAATCAAGATGTGTGTTGGGATAGCTCCTTTGTTTGGCCTGTTTGGTACCATTACCGGAATGATGGAAGTTTTTCACCTTTTGGCTATTACAGGAGGAGGGGATGCGAAAGCCATGGCTGGAGGAGTAGCAAGGTCAACTATACCTGCGATGGCAGGCCTAGCGGTTGCCCTTACCGGTACCTTTGCAAATCAATATCTAGTTAATAAATCACAAAAAGAAGAGGATCTCTTGGTAGATCATTTAGTGGCAGAATAAAAAGGTTTAATTATGAGAAGATCACCAATAAGTAGTGCAGTAGCTGAAGAAGAAGACATTAATTTAACTCCTATGTTAGACGTAGTCTTTATTCTATTAATATTTTTTATTGTAACTGCAAATTTTATCAAAGAGCCTGGTTTGGAGGTCAATCGTCCCGATGCAGAAACTTCTAGTATTCAAGAAAATGCTGCCATACTTATAGCAATAGGTCCTACTAATGATATCTGGATTGACGGAAGAAGAATTGATGTAAGACAGGTAAAAGCCAATATAACCAAACTACTAGCTGACAACCCCAAAGGAACAGTCGTGATTCAAGCGGATGAGAAAGCAACTGCTGATAGTATTATTGCTGTTATGGATCAATCGAGAGAGGCTGGAGTTTATGCTATCTCGTTAGCCTCAGAACCAAAATTTTAATTATAAATGGGTTTTTTTGCTGAGCAAAGTTTAAAAAAGATGGGGGCTTCTTTAACTGCCTCTTTTTTCATTACTCTTGTTATATTTTATGGAATGCAATGGCTTATAACTTCGGATGATCCTGAGTTAAATGATAAAATATTTAAGATTGCGGACGTTACAATGCCTGAGAGAGAGCTTGAGTTGTTGCAAGACATGGAGAGACCTCAAGAAGAAGAGCCGCCGCCGGAAACCATGCCGCCTGAATTTGAAATGACCCCTCCAACCGATCTAGACAGTACATCTGCGAGACCCAATTTAAGTTTTAAAGGGAAGAAAGCCGGAGTTTTTGCTGATGGTTCCTACATACCTATCTTTAAAGTTCCTCCAATTTATCCAAGAAGGGCTATAGAGAGAGGGATAGAAGGGTGTGTAATGCTACAATTTGTAGTAACTAAAGTTGGTTCTACTAGAGACCCTGAAGTGTTGTGGTCAATACCACCTGGAATCTTTGATAGAGCTGCCATGCGTTCTGCTTTAAAGTATAAGTACAAGCCGCAAATTCGGGACGGTGAATCCATTGAAGTCTCAAATGTCAAAACTATCGTGGTGTTTAAGATAGAAGACGATAAAAAGAATATGGATTACACTCCAGAAGGGTGTGAATAATATGAATATTAATTTAACTAAAT
>DQKS01000001.1 GCA_015660645.1 Gammaproteobacteria bacterium | reverse complement strand
GACAAATCCGAGTCAAGGGCCCCGATGCAGAGGCTTTTGTGAATTACGTGATCACTCGCGACGCAACAAAAATAAAGCCCGGCAATGGTAAATACGCAATTTTGTGTAACGATAAAGGTGGGATACTCAATGATCCTGTCTTGTTGAGGCTAACCGAAGACGAATTTTGGTTTTCTCTTTCTGATAGCGATCTTATGCTCTGGCTACAAGGTGTAAATATTTCTAAAAAATATGATGTCGAAATTGACGAGATAGATGTTTGTCCTGTACAAATCCAGGGCCCTCTCTCCGAAGACCTCATGGCCAAACTTGCTGGTGAAGAGCTAAGAGATATTCCTTTTTACGGTCTTATGGAAACCAATATCGGAGGTGCGGATGTAGTCATCAGCCAAACCGGTTTTACTGGAGAGAAGGGTTATGAAATATACGTACGCGATGCGCATGAAAATGCTGAGATTGTATGGAATTCAGTTATTGAGGCTGGTGAAGAATTTGGTCTAATGGTTATTGCTCCAGCTCATCACCGAAGAATTGCAGCCGGTATCTTATCCTGGGGTCAAGACCTGGACTTAGAAACTTCTCCCTTTCAGGTAAATCTGAGTTATCAGGTGCCACGAAATAAAGAAGCTGATTACATCGGTAAACAAGAGCTCGAACGACAACGTGCAGTAATTGATGCAGAAGATTTCCCGTTCAAAATGCGAATGGTTGGTCTGACTCTTGGCGGAAAAGAAATCACAGACTATGCTCCTGATTTCTGGCTGATCGCAGATACTGATGGTAATGATATGGGTTATGTTACTTCTCCATGGTGGTCTCCAGAACTTAATACAAACATTGCACTAGGCTGGGTACCATGGACTTCATCGGAGATCGGAACCAAATTACAGGTCAGGTTGCCTGATGAATACTCTGAGTCATCCGGAGTCCCAGTAGAAGGTGAAATTGTTGATGTACCGTTTAGAGAGTCTGTTAATCCTAATAAACGAGAAGTCCAAAAGGCAAAAGGACTAGATTATGCGGACTAAAAAGTTACGAGGTCGGTTCAAATTCGGACCGACCTCCTTTTTTTAACATCGTATCCCAAGATTTCATTAAGAACATTCACGCTACACTCTCCAATTCCAATTTTTCATGGGCAGGCTCACCTTTACTTAATTTTTGGAAATTAATTAATGAAACATATTAAAGACTTAAAAATAGTAATAACTGCTGGCGCGTCCGGGATCGGTTCTGAGATAGCTCAAATTCTTTCACAAGCCGATGCTAAAGTGATTATTTGCGACAAAGATCAAGAAGCCCTCGATCAATTCTCTAAAAATAACCCTGAAATAATGACCTTAAAAGTTGATGTATCAAATGAAGAAGAAGTAGTTTCATTTTTTAAAGAAATTAAAGACTATTTTGGGGAAATTAATGCTCTCATCAATAATGCAGGCATTGCAGGACCATCAGCTAAACTCGAAGACACTAATTTTAATGATTGGCAGAATACATTAAATGTTAATTTAAACGGAACATTTCTTAGCACTAAATCAGCAATTTCTCTGTTGAGATCTGCAGGTGGAGGATCTATTATAAATATTGGTTCAACCTCTTCGTTCATGGGAACTCCTCTACGCTCTTCTTATTCAGCAACAAAATGGGGGTTAATAGGTTTGACTAAAACTTGGGCTATGGAATATGGCGAAGATAATATTCGTATTAATACTATCTGTCCTAGTTCGGTAAATGGTGAGAGGATTGAGCAGGTCATCGAAAGGGAAGCAAAGTATCGAAATGTTACACCAGAAGAAATTAAAGCAGCCTATCTAAGTCAAACATCAATGAAAACCTTCATTGACGCAGAAGAAATTGTGGGAATGATAGTGTATTTATTGTCACCTTTAGCAAAAAAAATTACAGGACAAATGCTTGCCATTGATGGCCATACAGAAAACCTTTCAATGATCAATAAAGAAGACGATTAAAATGAAAGCAGCAATTTCAATGAGTTATTTTCAGGTAAAATTATTGCTTGAAAAGAAGGGAGGTTTATTATGCCATTAACAATAAAGCCAAATATTTTTATTACTTGTGCCATCACAGGTTCAGGTAGCACACAAGATCGAAGTTCTAATGTCCCTCGCTCACCCAAACAAATTGCCGACAGCGCTATTGCCGCTGCAAAAGCGGGTGCTGCTGTTGTTCATTGCCATGTGCGAGATCCTAAGACTGGAGTTCCTTCGCGAGACCCAAGCCTGTATCGAGAATTGACTGACCGTATTCGAGACTCAAAGACTGATGTTATTTTAAATCTCACGGCAGGTATGGGTGGAGACATGTTCTTTGGTCCACCATCAGCACCATTACCCCTACAAAATGAAACTGATATGGGTAGTGCAGAAAGTAGAATGGAGCCGATCGCTGATTGCTTACCTGAAATATGCACCCTAGATTGTGGCACAATGAATTTTGGTGAAGGGGATTATGTAATGACCAACACCCCTAGTATGTTAAGAACCATGGGTAGCATGATGACAGAACTAGGGATTAAGCCCGAAATCGAAGCATTTGAAACAGGTCATCTATGGTTTGCTAAACAGTTGGTTAAAGAAGGTATTATAGAAAGTCCCGCCTTAGTCCAGCTCTGTATGGGTATACCTTGGGGTGCCCCTAATGATTTAAATACCTATATGGCTATGGTTAACAATATCCCCAGTGATTGGCACTGGTCCTCTTTCTCAATCAGCCGTGATCAGATGCCTTATGTTGCTGCATCTGTCTTGGCAGGAGGGAATGTACGCGTTGGTTTGGAAGATAATATTTGGTTAGAAAAAGAAGTATTAGCTACAAATGAATCCTTAGTAAAAAAAGCCACTACTATTATTGAAGCTATGGGTTCAACACTTATGAGTCCACAGCAAGTTCGTGACCTTTTAGGCTTAACCAAACGTGCACCACGATAACTGTATTTAATCCGTCATAAATGACCGCGTCTGACAAAAAGATACAGTTTGCTGTTATTGGCGGCGGTGTTATTGGCGGTGGATGGGTCGCTCGATTTTTATTAATGGGGTTTGATGTCAAGGTTTTTGATCCGGACCCTGAAACAGAGCGCAAGATTAACCAGGTGATTGAAAATGCTCGGCGCTCATTACCAGGCTTATTCGAATACCTACTGCCTGATGAAGGTTCTCTAATATTTTGCTCAACCATTGGCGAGGCAGTCAGTGAAGCTCAATGGATTTGTGAGGCAATACCCGAACGCCTGAACCTAAAATACAAAGTCTTCACAGAAATACAAGAGCACTGCTCTAAGGACGCCATCATAGCCTCGTCCACATCAGGCTTCAAACCCTCTGAGCTGCAAGCAGTATCATCAGACCCCGAACAGATTATTGTTGCGCATCCATTTAATCCAGTTTACTTAATTCCTTTAGTCGAATTAGTGGGCCACTTAAAAACCACCGAAAAAGCAGCCCCGATTTTGACACAATTAGGTATGCACCCTCTGACCGTTCGTAAAGAGATTGACGCCCATATTGCAGATCGTTTGCTTGAAGCTGTGTGGCGGGAGGGTCTCTGGCTAATCAATGACGATATTGCTACAACAAAAGAAATCGATGATGCCATTCGTTATGGTTTTGGTTTGCGATGGGCGCAAATGGGTATGTTTGAAAATTACAGAATAGCAGGTGGCGAAGAGGGTATGGCACACTTTATCCAGCAATTTGGCCCTGCATTAAAATGGCCATGGACAAAACTTATGGATGTGCCAGAGCTGTCTGAGGAATTAATTAATAAGATTGCTCAGCAATCTGATCAGCAGTCAGGCCGCTATTCAATCACTGAGCTGGAACATATTCGTGACGATAATCTAGTCGCCATGATGAGAGCATTAAAAACCAAAGACTGGGGCGCCGGAAATCAACTTAATGCAATGGATACATCACTGGAAACCACATCGGTTAAGCCTGCCGAAATACTGACTCAACGATCGCCTACACTAACTGTCAACCGTGTTGTACCCACCAGCTGGCTTGATGTCAACGGCCACATGAACGACAGCCATTATGCTGAAGTATTTTCTAAGGCCAGCGATATCATTTTGCGGCGCATAGGATCAGATGTTAACTATATCGCCCGAGGTTTCAGCTACTTTACCGTTGATATGCAAATTAGTTATCTCAACGAGTGTCATGCTGGAGAAAAAATCAGTGTTTTTACCAGCATTCATTTAGCGGAAGGAAAAAAATTAGACCTAAGACATGAAATGAAAAATGCTCAAGGAACAGTTTGCGCTACCTGTACCCAGGTTTTACTTCACGTTGATTTAAACTCACGTAAATCTTGTCCACCCCTCGAGCCTGTTGCTAGTATTTTGATGGCATTAATAGTACCCAAAGACATTTTAGAAAGCTGAAAATGTAACTGAAAGAGTTAAAGAATCTACATAATGCGAATGGTTGGTTTGATTTTTAATCAGAAGCTCCACCAGTTTTGAGTGTTAGTTGTATTTAACTTGGATGTGATTTAGGACTTTTCCCAGAGTGTCCACCATTAGATCAATTTCTTTGTCCCCAATTATATAGGGAGGTCCTAGACAAATTATATCTCTATATTCGCCGGTTCCACCTGGGTACAAGAAAACACCTTCTTCCAAACCCTTACTTACGATTTTATCAGTTATTCTTTCTTGTTCGTCAAAACTTATTAGTTTTTCTTTATCTTTTACTATTTCAATACCTATTAGTAAGCCTTTGCCTCTAATTTCAGCAACCAAAGGGTGTTGCCCTAATTTAGAAACTAGTTTTTGTTTTAAATTATTACCAAGAGGCGCTACTTTTTCACATAACTTTTCTTTTCGTAATATCTTCAAAACGGAGCTTGAGGCTGCGCAAGATAAGGGTAGGGCTGCAAAAGTATGAAACATAACAAGATAACCTGCATTCATTATAGATTCGGCAATCTCATCAGTACTGTAAGTTCCCGAAATAGCTGCGTACCCCGAAGCCATGCCTTTACCCGCAACCATAATGTCGGGTTTAATTCCGTAGTCATCACAAGAAAATTTAAAACCTGTTCTACCAAATCCAGTCATGACCTCATCTGCTATTAAGAGTATATCGTTACTTATTAGAATTTCTTGAGCTTCTTTCCAGTAACCTTCAGGAGGGTATATTGCTCCTCCACTTGATCCATTTACGGGCTCCATTAGTAAGGCAGCAATATTTTCTGCTCCATATTGACTGATGACAGCTTTCAAATTATCTAAATAGTAGTCTTTAGCTCCAGGATGAAAACTTCCTAAAGGACACCTTAATGGATAGGGTGTTTCTATGGTTTTTGCAGAAGGTAAGTAGCTTTCCATGCCCCTTTTTCTCGCTGCATGTCCTGAGATTCCTGACATATTTAAAGTAGTGCCGTGATAGGACAGAGATCTTGTTAATATAATATTTTTCTCAGATTTCCCTCTGCTTGCTTGGTATTGAATTGCCATTTTTACGGCGGATTCATTAGCTTCTGAACCTCCAGACGAGAGGTGTATACGAGTAAGATGAGTTGGCAACCAATGCTCTCTTAATTCATCCATTAATTCTTCTCTTTCAGGCGTCAAGAAGGGAGGAAGAACATAGGTATTTTTTATGGCGCTTGCCTTTATTACTTCTGCTACTTCTTCTCTTCCATAACCAATATTATTAACTACGGCACCTCCTGCAGCATCTAAGATTTTGAATCCTTCTTTAGTATATAAATAAGCGCCTTTAGATTTTACGATCTCTAAACCAAGGTCTTGAGGAAGGTATGGCCATTTAATCATATAAAATTTCCTGCCTCAAAATACAAGACAACCAATGCAATTGAAATTTGAAAACAAAGTGATGCCCATAAGATAAATTTCGTTACCGGTTTAGGTTGTAGCTCTTTCTCTAATTTACTTAGTAAATATAAAGCACCAATGTTAACTATCGGTAGTCCCATGGCAGCCCATATACCTGCAATAATAAAAAGAGTAATTGGATTAGGAAGTACAAAGTAAAAAACTCCAGATAATAATGGAATAATGAAAGCAATGATCTTAATTAATTGTTGTCGGCTTAATCTTTCCTCCAGAATTAGTCCGGTAGAAATGAAATAGTCTGAAATGGTTCTGGTGAATGCAGCAGAACCGGATAGTAGGGTTGAAAATAAGACAAAGAAAGCCAAAACAACAAATAACCACTTGGCCCATCCTCCAAGAACAAGAGCAAACATATTCTGGAGGGCTCCAATAATATCTATATCCCAAAATGAATTTGAGGATAAGGATTCTTGTAATTCAGGTATATGGTGAAGGACACCTGCGCCAAGGAAGAAAAAAGGTAGTGTTCCTATGGTTACAAAAAAAACAGTAACCCAAACATCTGTTTGCATCACTTTGATCCATCCTTTTATTTTTTCAGTGTCTCCTTGTGTGTCTGGGGCATAACCTTTTTCTAGACACCAATAAGTATAGGCCATAATTTCTCCATAGCTTATTCCAGTGAAACCAAAGACCGCTAGAGCCAGAGGTAAATGCTCCATCGGGAATGAAAAAGTTAACCCTGCCGTAACTTGTTGGATAGAGGTAGCATATTCTGTGGTTTGCATAGAGAAAGCAATGATTATGGTTACTATTGAAAAGAATAAAACCATAATAAGTAAGACTCTCTCAAGCGTCAGATAAGACCCCCAATAAAGTATCAGCCAAGTTATTAAACAGCATGCAACAACCCAAACCTCAACACTTAATTGAGGAACCATCATGTGGCCGGCTTGAGCTACAGTTCCTGCTAGACCTCCCATGCCTGCAACCGAAGGAATAACACCTAAAAACATAAACCAAACCAACCACGATGTTGTTTTGCCTTGTATGGTTGTCTTAAAGCCGGGCATGTCAGCAAAGGCTTCTAAAAAAGTTTGCCTTGTGACAATAATATATCTGCTTATTTCAGCTTGAATTATTGGTTTACTCCACATACTTACTAAGAGCCACCACAAAAGCATAAAACCTGCGGCTGCACCAAGTAAAGGGGTCATGACTATAGAGCCACTTCCAACAACACTGCCTGTAACGATGACACTTGGACCTATGTATTTAAGTCTTTCCCATAGAGTTTTTGGAGGGCTGTTCATGTTTTGTTAGTTGTGATTATTAAAGATTAAGCACTTCAGAGTAGATTTTGTATCATTTTATGAAACAATTCATTTCTTTTATTCATTTCCTAATATAAATCTTATCTATGAAATTTAAAGTTGCGTCTGGTTTACAAATTACAACTAGCACTTGGGGGTCTCAGAATGATCCTCTTGTAATACTTTTGCATGGAGGAGGGCAAACTCGTCATGCGTGGGGACTAACTGGTAAAAAGTTAAGCCAATCAGATTTTTACGTTATTGCTTTAGATTTAAGAGGTCACGGAGATAGTGATTGGGATAAAGGCGGGGATTATTCTATAGATGCTTTCAAAGGTGACTTAGCCTCTATTATTCTTCAAGTAGGCAAACCGGCTTCATTAGTAGGTGCCTCTCTAGGAGGTATGGCATCTTTGTCTTTAGCCGGAGACAGTGAAACAAAATCTCTATGTTCAGCCTTGGTGATGGTTGATATTGGTTTGTATCCAAATGCCGAGGGTTCCGATCAAGTCCTTGAATTTATGAGTTCTGGTAAGGAAGGTTTTAGAAATTTAGAAGAAGCTGCTTTGGCAATATCAGGTTACCTTCCTCACAGAGAAAGGCCGACAGACATCAGCGGTCTAGAAAAGAATCTAAGGTTAAAGAAAGATGGAAGGTATTATTGGCATTGGGATCCCGAGTTTATTGAAGGAAGATTTAACAGTAAAACGTCTAACTATAAAGACAAGCAAGTTGAATTAGCCAAAGGAGTTAGTGTTCCTACTCTACTTATCAAAGGGGCTTTGAGTAATGTTCTTACGCAAGAAGAAGTAGAGACATTTCTTAAAATAATACCTCATTCTCAGTTTATTGAGATTAAAGAAGCTGCTCATATGATAGCAGGAGATAGAAATGATATTTTTGCTGAATCAGCAATAAAATTTCTTAAAGATTCAAGATTATAAACAAAGGAAAATATTACTTTCATCTGATAACATTAGTTCATTATGATAATTGGTTTGACGGGAGGAATTGGTAGCGGAAAAACTGCTGTGTCTGACATTTTTCATAACTTTGGTATAGATATTATTGATGCCGATGTATCTTCAAGGAGTGTTGTTGAGAAAGGACAGCCTGCTTTGGTTGATATTCAAGATCACTTTGGAAATGATGTATTAGATTCGCAAAATAATCTAGACAGAGCTAAGTTAAGAGAAATTATTTTCCAAGACCCTCAAGAGAGGGTTTGGCTTGAAGAATTACTTCATCCAAAAATAGAACAACATATAAGGGACCAATTAGGAGCCTCTAAGAGTCCTTATTGCATATTGGTTTCTCCTTTATTATTAGAGACTGAACAAAAAAACTTTTGCTCTTCTATTCTTGTGGTAGATGTTCCTGAAGAATTGCAAATATCTAGAACTTCAAAAAGGGATGGTGTTTCTGAAGAGCAGATTAGAAGCATAATTGCTGCTCAAATAGATAGAGAGCAGCGTCTTGAACAAGCTGATCAGATCATAATAAATGACGGCTCTTTTGAAGAGCTAAAAAAGAAAATCTTAGTTTTACATACTAAGTATTTAGATCAGTGCTAGGTAGATGAAAAGAGTAAGTTGTCCGCAGTGTAAATGCCCTTCTGAATGGTCTCAAGAGAATCTATACAGACCTTTTTGCTCCAAACGTTGTCAGCTACTTGATCTTGGAGCTTGGGCCAGCGAAAGTCATAGGATTGCTGGCGATCCTATTATTGATTCAGACGAAGGACAAGATTGGGTAGAGCATTAGCTATTAACTTTATTCTTAGTTAATTATCTAGGATGATTTCTTGGAAATTTTTAACTCCTATAATCACTATTGATTAATAAATAATCTTCTGAAAAATCAGATGTAAGAACTGAAAAACTGGTTTTTCCTAAACCCAGCTTTATGTTGATGATTAGATTCTTTTTCTTAATGGCTTTTGAAGATTTTGATTCTGAATGTTTAGGGTGTAAGTTTCCATACTTAACTAGCGGTACCTCGTTTAAATAGATAGAGGTTTTTGTTACATCATTTACTTCTGGCGAACGACCAATGGCTGAAAGAATTCTTCCCCAATTGGCGTCATTGCCAAACATAGCGGTTTTGACAAGTGGAGATTCAGCAACAGTGAAGGCAACTGATTCAGCTTGTTTCTTAGTTTTTGCTTGCATGACTTTTACAGTAATTTTCTTTGTTGCCCCTTCTGCATCTTTTATTAATAGTTCAGCCAGTTGTTTATAAATTTCTATGACGGAAGATCTAATCTTCCTTTCAACAGGAGAGCCTTTTTTTATATTTTCCTTTGCTTTCCCAGAAGCCACGAGGATGGATGAATCATTAGGAGATGTATCTCCATCAACCGTGATTCTATTAAAACTCATCGCAAGAGCTTCATTATGAATGCTCTCTAAGAGAGTTTTATTCAGCTTAGCATCTATAAAAACAAAACTTAGGAGTGTTGCAAAATCAGGCCTTATCATGCCAGAGCCTTTGGCAAATCCAGTGATAGCAATTTTTTTGGAACCACTTCTAATTAAAGCTGAAAGTAATTTAGGTTTTGTATCTGTAGTTAGAATTGACTTGGCAGCTTTCCTCCAATTATTGTCTTTTAATTGCTTAGAGGCTTTTACAAATGCATTTAAGTATTCTTTTGTTTTTAAAGGTTCTCCAATTACTCCTGTAGAAAAAGGCAAGACAGACTCATAACTGATACCTAATTCTTGACCAACTGACTTGCAACAAGTTAGAACATCTTTTGCTCCGATCTTTCCGGTTCCTGCGTTGGCATTTCCGGCATTAATCATCAAAACAACTTTTTTACCAGAGCATTCTTTTAGATGTGATTGAGCCGTTATGACCGGTGCTGACTTAAAGCTGTTATTTGTGAACTTTCCACTTATGCTATTCCCTTTTTCAATCACAATTAGAAGAGAATCGTCTCTTTCCCCATAACGCGTGTTGCTTGAAGCGGCAGCCATACTAATGCCTGGAATGTTATTTGTTTTCAAAATTATTTTTTCCTTTTAGCGTTTTTTCTTGCCATCTTTGCCTCTGCCCTTCTAAGACGTCTATTACCCGAGCTTTGATTTGGAGCTGAATCTTGAGAATCAGTATTTTGAGGATTATCGAAAGCTGAAGTTGTCTCGTGATGTAATGTCTCTTTCCTTTTATCTCTAGAAGGAGTCACATCTTCTGGATTATTGGCCTCTATTTCAACTCTAGAGAGGAACCTGATTCCCTCATGCCTTATTTTTTGCAAAAGGGTTTCGAATAACTCAAAAGATTCTCTTCTGAATTCTAGTTTAGGGTTTTTACTTGCGTAGCTCCGAAGCCCAATCCCCTGTCTCAATGAGTCAACAGAACTCAGGTGATCCTTCCAAGAATTATCAATTATCTGGAGTAAAATTTGTTTTTCAAAGTCTCTCATCACTGGGCCAATACTATTACCTTTAGTTTTATAGAGATTTGTTGTTTGATCAAATAACTTTGTTACCAGAGCATCTTCATCAAAACTAGTATCTTCTTTTACCCATTCTTTGATAGGAAAGTTATGACCAAAAATATTAGTTAGAGAATTTTCTAGTGCATCAAGATTCCAATTGCTTAGAGGAGTATTTTCTTCCTTAGAATTTAAGACCTCATTTTCTATTACATTTTCACGCATCGAATCTAGAAGATCTGTAATAACATCTGCTTCTAGAATTGTATTTCTTTGAGAGTAAATAATTTGTCTTTGCTCGTTGGCCATATCATCATATTCAAGAAGCATTTTTCTTATATCAAAGTTTCTTCCTTCAACCCTTTTTTGAGCTCTTTCAATAGCACCCGTTAACATGCGATGCTCTATTGATTCTCCTTTTTCCATCCCCACACGTTCCATAATATTTTTGAATTGATCTGAAGCAAAAATCCTCATTAGGCTATCTTCTAAAGATATATAAAACCTAGAAGAACCAGGATCTCCTTGTCTGCCAGATCTTCCGCGTAGCTGGTTGTCCATTCTTCTAGATTCATTGCGTTCTGTTCCAATGACATGCAATCCGCCAGCTTCTAAAACTATAGAGTTAAGTTCTTGCCATTCTTGATGTAATTTTTTTCTAATATCCTCATCTTGACCTCCATTTTTCTCAAATTCTGCTTCCCAGTTGCCTCCTAATACTATGTCAGTTCCCCTTCCAGCCATGTTGGTTGCTATGGTAACTACATTTGGCTTCCCGGCTTGAGAAATGATTTCCGCTTCTCTAGCATGATTTTTTGCGTTCAAGACTTGGTGTTCAATCTTTTTACTTTTAAGAAGTTCAGAGACCATTTCAGAGCTTTCTAAAGAAGCTGTTCCAACCAACACAGGATTACCCTTGCTTCTATAAAGATCAATTTCATTAACGACAGCTTCGTATTTCTCATGTTCAGTCAAGTAAACTAAATCATTCTCGTCTTGCCTGATCATAGGTTCGTTAGTAGGAACTTCTAGAACACTGAGCCCGTATATTTCAGCAAATTCTTGAGCTTCAGTTGATGCAGTTCCTGTCATTCCAGAGAGTTTTTCAAATTGTCTAAAGTAATTCTGAAAAGTACAGGATGCTAAAGTTTGACTTTCCATTTGAATGGGAACGCCTTCCTTTTGTTCTATGGCCTGGTGCAATCCATCAGCTAATCGCCTTCCTGGCATGGCTCTACCAGTATTTTCATCAATTAAAACTATTTGATTTTCTTGGACCATGTAATCAACATTCTTTTTAAAAAGAAAATGTGCTCTTAAAGACGACTGAATATAGTGAAGTAATTTAAGGTTGTTAGAAGAGTAAAGACTTTGATCATCTTTCAGCATGTTTGCTTCTTTTAATAGTTTTTCTATATGATCGTGCCCAAGGTCTGTTAATTCGACTTGTCTTGATTTTTCGTCAATCTGAAAATCTCCTAATTCTTCTGAAATTACTTCTTCTCCTTCTTCAACTATTAATTGTTGTTTAAGCTGAGGGATAAATTGGCTTATTTGTTGATATACCTTAGATGTATCTTCGGCTGGACCTGAAATAACAAGAGGTGTTCTTGCTTCGTCTATTAAGATTGAATCAACCTCATCTACAATTGCATAAAAACAGTCCTCCATGACTCTATCGTTCTTAGAGAGAACCATATTATTTCTTAAATAATCAAATCCTAGTTCATTATTAGTGGCGTAAATAACATTAGACGAATACGAGTTTTGCCTATCTTCAGCACTCATTCCTGAGGTGACGCAAGAGACGGTCATGCCTAAGTTTCTGTATAAAGGACCCATCCAAGTAGCATCTCTTTCAGCAAGATAGTCATTTACAGTAACTAAAACTACGGTTCTATTTGTTAAAGAGTTTAGATAAATAGGCATTGTTGCTACTAATGTTTTACCTTCCCCTGTCGCCATTTCAGCTATTTGACAATTATGAAGAGATATACCCCCAATCATCTGGCAGTCATATGGTCTTAAGTTTAATTGTCTTTTACTTACTTCTCTTACAGTGGCAAAAGCTTCAGGCAAGAGATCATCCAAGCTAGTACCTCCCTCATATCTCTCAATAAAGATATTCCTGTGATTTAACAGCTCTAAATCAGTTAATTGACTATAAGAATCTTCAAGCTCATTAATTTTCTTAACTAAAGGCTGAATCTTTTTAATAATCTTTTGGCTACGTGAGCCAAATATTTTTTCTAATATCGCCATAAAATTTTTATTACGGAACAAATTCTATCAATTTGTATAAAGAAGTATCCGAATATAGTTAAAAAACTATCCGGAGCTAGGATCAATAATTGGATCGAGGTAATTAATTGGTGATGTATTAGGATCGTCATAAGTTACAACTTCCCAGGTTTCTGGTCTTGCAATGAGCTCTCTTAACAAACCATTGTTAACGGTATGCCCCGATTTATAACCTTCAAAAGAGCCCACAAGATTGTGTCCTAGAAGATAGAGATCTCCTATAGAATCTAAAATCTTGTGTTTTATCATTTCGTTTTCAAGCCTTAATCCATCATCATTTAGTATTTCGTCATCACCTATTGCTATAGCATTTTTTTCACTTGCACCAAGTGCTAAATTATTTTTTTTAAGAGTTTCTAATTCGCTTATAAAACCAAATGTTCTAGCTCTGCTTACTTCTTTAACGAACGATGTGCTATTAAAGTTTATTGAGGCAGTAGTTGCATGTTGTTTATGGACCGGGTGATCATAGATCATAGTAAAGGCTACTTTAAAGCCGTGAAAGGGAGACACTTGAGCCCAAGCATCTCCATAAGGCACTCTTACAGTTTCTTTGATTCTAATAAACTTCTTGGGTACATCTTGCTCATGAAGCCCGGCAGATTGTATAAGGAAAACAAAGGGTCCAGCACTTCCATCCATGATAGGTATTTCAGGACCATTTACTTCTACGTAAGCATTATCTATTCCCAATCCTGCCATGGCAGACAGTAAATGTTCGACCGTAGATATTTTGACATTCTTCCAGGTTAAGGAAGTTGATAAGGTTGTATCACCAACATTTTCTGCTCTAGCTTTAATTTCAACGACTGGGTCTAAATCTACCCTTCTAAAGATAATACCTGTATTGGGTTCGGCAGGCTTTAAAGTAAGAGTTATAGGGTTTCCGCTATGAAGACCTATACCAAAGGCTTTAATTGAGTTAGATAAAGTCCTTTGAGCAAGCATCGCGGTATTCTATATAAATAATTTAAATTTTAGGATGGTTATTTTGTCTAACGTATTCAAATAGCATGATTCCGGCAGTAACAGAAGCATTTAGGCTTTCTATTTTTCCGGGCATTTTAATAGATGCTATAGAATCACATTTTTCTGATGTCAGTCGTTTTAGGCCTTTATCCTCTGAGCCTATTATTAATGCAAGACTTCCTCTCATATCAATTTCACAATAATTCTTTCCTGTTTCAGCTGCAGCTCCAATAATTTTTACTCCTGAGTTAGAAATTTTTTCTATTGTCCTGTTGATATTTGTGACAACAATAAATGGCAATAGTTCCGATCCTCCAGACGAAATTTTTCTTACAGCTGGAGTCAAATGACAGGATCTATTTTTTGGTACAATTAATGCGTCTGCTCCTGCTGCTGCTGCACTTCTTAAGCAAGCTCCAACATTATGAGGGTCTGTTAAATGATCAAGTATAAGAATAAGGATATTCTTTTTTTTAAGAAGTTTATCAAGGAAATTTTCATTTTCTTCGAGTCGCTTGTTGCAAACAATGGCAACGCCTTGATGATTTAGACCATTAAAAGTTTCTTCGAAGAATATATCTTTTTTTAGGATTATCTCGATTCTATTAGAATTTGCTAAGCTTGAAACTAACTCTATCCTTCTACTTTTCTTATTATCTTGTAATAAAAGTTTCTCTACACTATTGGGCCTAATAGAAATTATCTCTTTAACCGTGTTTATTCCACAAACAAGTTCTTGGTCTTTGTTTATATTCATTTTAGAATTTCTATATCGATTCTCTGTGTTGTTAAGTCAGCATCTTTAATCTTAACTGAAAGCTTGTCTCCTAGAGAATAGCAATGATTAGAACTAGTACTTTTCAGCATTTTTGAATTTTCATCAAATTCATAATACTCTCCCCTTGGCAAGTATTTAATGTGACAGAGGCCTTCAATATGAATAGAGTCAAGATGAATAAATAGACCGAAATTCGTGACTCCAGAAATTACTCCATTAAATCTTTGACCAATATTATCCTTAGCAAATTCACATTTAAGGTAATTAATGGCTTCCCTTTCTGCCTTTTCTGCAGCTCTTTCTTTAACAGAGGAGTCAGAAGCAATCTGCTCAACTGCGTCAGGGTTGTAAGGATAAAATTCTCTATTGTTGCTAAAAGGTCTAACTTCATTTAAAGATAGTTTTCTATTCTTATTATTTCTAATAAGTGACTTCAATGCCCTGTGAACCATTAAATCAGGGTACCTTCTTATTGGAGAGGTAAAATGGGTATAGGCGGGATAACCAAGAGCAAAGTGTTCCGAAACATCTGTCGCATAAATTGCTAAGCTTAAGGACTGGAGTATCTGCATATGGATAGTTTCTTTATCTTTCCTATCTTTAGTCATATCCACCAGGCTGGATAGTTCTTCCACCTTTCCGCTAATATCAAGATTTACATTAATTCTTCTACTTCTTACAAAGCCTTCTAAATTTTTTATCTTTATAGGATCAGGCTTAGGGTGAATCCTGTAAAGCGAAGGGATTTTTGCTTTGAGGAGAGTCTTTGCAGCACAAATATTTGCTAATAACATGCATTCTTCAATTAATAGGTGGGCTTCATTTCTAGAAGTATTAATAAATTTTTCTATTCTTCTCCCTTTAAATTGAGGAACATAAAAAGGAATGTCTAATTCGAGAGCACCCCTAGTTTTTTTTGCTTTTTTTAGAATTTTATATATTTCTACTAAATTTTTTAAGGATTGTGTGTAAGGTTCAGAAAAATTCTTTGTCTTCATCTGGTCTGCAACTTTTTCATAAGTTAGACGGGCTTTAGAGTTTATGATGGCCTCAAAGAATTCAACTTCTTGAGGGTCTCCTTCTTTAGATATATTGGTTTTGCATACCAAACAATACCTGTCTTCATTGGGTCTTAATGAACATAGATCGTTACTGATTATCTCGGGTAGCATAGGTATAACTTTTTGAGTGAAATAGACAGATGTTCCTCTTTCTATTGCTTCATCATCCATAGCAGATTGTGGTTTAACAAACCTTCCTACATCAGCAATAGCTACATAAAGAATAAGTTCTCCTGATTTATTTTTTTCAGAAAACACCGCATCATCAAAATCTTTTGCTGTTTTTCCATCTATGGTAACGAATGATTTTTTTCTTAGATCAACACACCCTTTTTCTAGGGTAATAAGCGTTTTTGAAAGTATTTGAGACTCTTTAATAATTGATTTATTCCATTCAGTTTTAAGGTTATATTTCGCAATAGACAAAGCAGAAGCTTGTTCTAATATATTATCCTTCGAAATAAGCCTCTTTATATACCCTTCACCAATTGATTTAGAAGTTGGTTGTTTTGTAATTATCACTTCTACCAGAGTATCAGCGCTTGTTTTTTTTGAAACTTCACCGGTTATTTTAATTCTTACAAT
Organism: Gammaproteobacteria bacterium; assembly: GCA_015660645.1. GTDB lineage: Bacteria > Pseudomonadota > Gammaproteobacteria > Magnimaribacterales > Magnimaribacteraceae > CAJJAM01. The sequence continues at coordinate 2,585 of DQKS01000001.1, read as the reverse complement.
ATCTTGAAGACCAATCGGAGATGAGAAAAAGGTTTTCCCTTTTCGCTGTAGTTTCCCAATAAAATTCTTCGTATTACTTTCTAGGGTTAAATCAATTGAAGCCCATCCTTTGGGTGTAATATGATATCTGACTAAATCACCTGGCAAGGCTTTTTGAAGTTCTGCTCTTCTGATTTTTAGATTCTTGTCAGAATTTTTATCCACGATACAGTAAGAACGACTACCTTTGGGTTTTTGGAGAAAGCCAAGCTGTTCTTTACTACTTCTTTTACCGTGCTTATGCTTCATTTGCTCATAATATAGCTACTTCAGTCTTATAAGTATTAATGATTTGCTCTTTGCAATTATTTAGTAATGATTTTTAGTCGCTTACTTGCTTGCCTCTAGATAAAAAAGTAAAGTTAAGTTTGAATTATTATCCTAAAAATTATCGGGATGTTGAGATGGTAGGTGTAATTATTTCTTTATTTTTTATTAGTGCACTTTTTTTCTTGTGGCAATTCTCTCGCGGTGAACAAATAGGCAGGAGAATTGGTTTATTGGTTAATATTTGGGGAGCCGTAATATTATTTTATTTGATAATGACTGCTTTTTTTTCTCTAACTTAAGGTACTCTAATGAATTGCAGTTTAAAAAAAACTGTTTCACTAGCTAAATTAAAAGAAAAGGAAAACAAGATGACGGTTAAACACTATGACTGGTCTGCTTACCATGCTTACGTTAGACCTAATAAAGTAGCAATTAGAGATTTAAGCACAAACAAGGAACTTACCTATTTAGAATTAAATAATAGAGCAAATAAGCTCGCAGGGTGGTTGCAAAGTCAAGGCGTTAAGAAAGGAGATAGGGTAGCCATTCTTTCTCAAAACTGCTCCGAGTTTTTTGAACTTGAATTTGCATGCGCAAAAATTGGAGCGATCGAACTACCTCTTAATTGGCGGCTAACAAAGCCTGAGCTCGAGTACATATTAAATGACAGCACCCCTCATACCTTAATTTATGATTCTATGTTCTTGGATATTTCAATGGAATTACAGAAGGATTGCTTGATTAGCGCTTCTCTCCAGATTGACAGTAAGGATCTGCGGAGTGAGTATGAAGAAGCGCTTAATAGTTCAGACGGATCTCATAAAGTGATTGAATCGACGCAGGAAGATTTAATCATGATTATGTATACATCAGGAACCACTGGCCATCCGAAAGGAGCAATGATAAATCACCAGATGCAACTCTATAATGCTATTAATTTAGCTGCTCCTGTTTTTGTAACATCAGAAGCTGTTCAGTTAGTCGTCCTTCCGCTTTTTCACACTGGAGGAATGAATTGTTACGCAAATCCTGTTCTTCATTCAGGAGGAGAGATTATCCTTATTAAAGAATTTGAACCCGGTTTAGCATTATCAATTATAGGAAACCCTGATTATGGCGTTACCCATTTCTTTGCTGTTCCAGCACCATATCAATTCATGATGAATCATCCTGACTTCGATAAAACAGACTTATCTAGGTTAAAAGTAGCAGGGATAGGAGGAGCACCTTGCGCTGAAACAATTTTAAGAGCTTGGTTAGATAGAGGAGTCTCTATGACTCAAGGGTGGGGGATGACGGAAACAAGTCCTGGAGGGATAGGTCTTGATGCAGCTGACGCAGAAAGAAAGCTAGGAGCAGCAGGCAAACCCCTTCTTCATACTGAAGTAAAAGTTGTTGATGATGAAGGAAACGAATTACCTTGGGGGGAGGTAGGGGAACTTTATATTAGAGGGCCGAATATAACTCCTGGTTATTGGAATAAGCCTGAAGCAACTAAAGATTCATTTGACGGAGATTGGTTAAAAACAGGCGATGCTGCAAGATTCGACTCTGAAGGTTTTGTCTATATAGTTGATCGTTGGAAAGACATGTATATTTCAGGAGGAGAAAATGTTTACCCAGCAGAAATAGAGAATGTTCTTTATCAACTTCCTCAAATAGCAGAAGCTGCAATTATTGGTGTACCGGATGAGAGGTGGGGAGAAACTGGAAAGGCTTTTTTAGCATTAAAGCCAGGAGAAGAGTTAGAAGAAAAAGATGTCATTTCTCACTGTTTGAAGAATTTAGCAAAATTTAAAGTACCTCAATCAGTAGAATTTATAGATGTTTTACCAAGAAATGCAACAGGTAAGGTGTTGAAGAGAACACTTAGAGAAGATTTTTTAGGAACCGACGCACCTGCAATTTCATAACAAATGAAGCTATACGATTATCCCGGAGCCCCAAATCCTAGACGTGTCAAAATTTTTGCCGCAGAGAAAAATATTAATCTTGAATTAGTAAATTGTGATATGTCTAAAAGAGAACACAAAACACCTGAGTTTCTTAAGAAAAATCCAAGCGGAAAGATTCCTGTTCTTGAATTAGATGATGGCAGGTGTATTTCTGAATCCGTTGCTATTTGCCGTTATCTAGAATCCATAAAACCCGAACCAAATTTGTTTGGAAAAGATCCTTTTGAGCTTGCTTTTGTAGAGAGTAGAAACAGGCATATTGAACTAGAATTGTGGACCCAAATTGGGACGTCTTGGGTTAATGGACCTATAGTAGGTAGT
>DQKS01000028.1 GCA_015660645.1 Gammaproteobacteria bacterium | reverse complement strand
GGTGTTACTATTTCAATACTCATAATAGGTTCTAACAATACAGGGTCTGCCTTTTGGGCTCCTCCTTTAAAAGCCATTGAACCAGCTACTTTAAAGGCTACTTCGCTTGAATCCACATCATGATACGAGCCGTCATAAAGAGTAACTTTTATCTTTACCAGTGGGTAGCCAGCTATTACACCAGCTTCCATTTGCTCTCTGCAGCCTTTATCTACAGCACCGATGAATTCTCTAGGTATCGCACCACCGACTATTTCATTAATAAATTGATAATTTTGATCTTTTTCATCATCTTGTTCGTCGAGAGGCTCCATTTTTATATATACATGCCCATATTGACCTCTTCCACCTGACTGTCGGACAAACTTTGCCTCTTCTTCAATATATTTTTTTATAGACTCTCTATATGCTACTTGAGGTTTTCCTACGTTTGCTTCTACTCCAAATTCTCTCTTCATACGATCAACTAGAACATCCAAATGGAGCTCACCCATGCCAGACATTATTGTCTGGCCAGATTCTTCGTCAGTTCTTAATTTAAAAGAAGGATCTTCTTGTGCTAGCCTACCTAAAGCTATACCCATTTTTTCTTGATCTTCTTTAGTTTTCGGCTCAACAGCCACTGATATGACTGGTTCAGGAAAATTCATTGATTCTAAAGTTATCTTATTTTTTTCATCGCACAGAGTTTCACCTGTTATAGCGTCTTTCAATCCTATAACAGCACATATATCTCCTGCTCTTGCTTCAGAAATTTCCTCTCTTTTATTCGAATGCATCTGCAACATTCGACCAATTCTTTCTTTTTTCCCTTTAATAGGGAGGTAGACTGAGTCTCCGGTATTGAGCGTTCCAGAATAAACACGCACAAAAGTCAAAGATCCTACAAAAGGATCTGTCGCTATCTTAAAGGCGATCCCTGCAAAAGGTTCATTATCATCAGACTTTCTAAATCCTTCTTCTTCATTATCTAGCACACCTGCAATAGCTTTAACTTCATTGGGTGCAGGTAAAAAATCAACCACAGCATCCAACATAGTCTGAACGCCTTTATTTTTAAAAGCTGATCCACACAAACATGGAACAATTTCTGATTTTAATGTTCTCTCTCTTAAACCACTCTTAATTTCTTGCTCAGATAAATCTCCCTCTTCTAGATATTTATCCATAACAATCTCATTAGCTTCAGCTGCAGATTCAACCATCTTTTCGCGCCACTCTTGAGCTAGAGCTTGTAAAGCTTCAGGTATCTCTTCTTCTGTAAAAGTCGTTCCCATATCGTCTGCATCCCAATAGATTGCCTTCATCTTGATAAGATCAACAACTCCCCTAAATTCATCTTCTGCACCAATAGCTAACTGAACAGGAACTGGGCTAGCTCCTAGTCTTTTCTCTATTTGATCTACAACTTTAAGAAAATCTGCTCCAGCTCTATCCATTTTATTAATAAAAGCTATACGAGGGACTTCGTAACGATTAGCTTGCCTCCAAACTGTTTCTGATTGAGGCTCAACACCTGAACTTCCACAAAAAACTACTACAGCACCATCAAGAACCCTTAAAGAGCGTTCTACTTCAATAGTAAAGTCAACGTGACCGGGAGTATCAATAATATTAAATCTATGTTGTTTGTATTGTTTTGCAGTTCCTTCCCAAAAACAAGTTGTAGCAGCTGATGTAATGGTTATACCTCTTTCTTGTTCTTGCTCCATCCAGTCCATAACAGCGGCACCATCATGAACCTCACCTATTTTATGAGAAATACCTGTATAAAATAATATCCTTTCAGTAGTGGTTGTTTTGCCTGCATCAACATGGGCACAAATTCCAATATTTCTATACAGTTCTAACGGTGTAGTTCTGGCCATAATTATTTATAAATTAGAGTTAAAATCTGAAATGCGAGAAGGCTCTATTAGCTTCTGCCATTCTATGGGTATCTTCCTTTTTCTTGATGGCTTCACCCCTTCCATCACAAGCATCTAGCAGTTCATTTGCTAATCTTAAAGTCATAGTTTTTTCATTCCGAGATCTAGCGCTTTTTGCTATCCATCTCATTGCAAGTGCACTTCTTCTGCTAGGTCTTACTTCAAGAGGAATCTGATAGGTGGCCCCTCCGACCCTCCTAGCTTTAACTTCAACCATCGGACCTACTTCATCTAGAGCTTTTTCAAATACTTCTACAGGCTCTTTATCAGACTTTTTAGATATTTCATCAAAAGCACCATAAATAATTTTTTCGGCTATTGATTTCTTGCCATCCGTCATAATCTGATTCATAAACTTAGCTACTTTAAGGTTACCAAATTTAGGATCAGGTAATATTTTTCTCTTGGGGGCCGCTTTTCTTCTAGACATAATTTTTACTTAGGTTTTTTTGCACCATATTTAGAACGGCGTTGTTTTCGATCGTCTACTCCAGCAGTATCTAAAGTTCCTCTTACCGTGTGATATCGTACTCCAGGTAAATCTTTAACTCGTCCTCCTCTGATAAGCACTACAGAGTGCTCTTGGAGATTATGACCTTCTCCTCCTATATAAGAAATGACCTCATACCCAGAAGTTAATCTAACTTTACAAACTTTTCTCAAAGCAGAATTAGGTTTCTTCGGAGTAGCGGTATAGACACGAGTGCACACGCCTCTTCTTTGCGGGGACCCTTGAAGTGCAGGAGTGTCGCTTTTAACAACTTTCCTTTTTCTCGGTTTTCTTACTAATTGATTAACTGTTGCCATAAATATTTCTTTATTTTTAAAGGTCGCGAATTGTAATGAGAGCTTTTGATTGCGTCAACGTATTACTCGGGTTCATTTAAAGCTTCACTAAGCGCTTTCTCTAGATCAATTTCAAAATCTTCCTCTGGTTGGACTTTATCACTACTTAATTTTGCTAATCCAGATCCTGCAGGAATCAACCTTCCTACAACAACATTCTCTTTTAATCCACGTAGCATATCTACTCTTCCTGTTGTTGCTGCTTCTGTTAATACTCTTGTCGTTTCTTGGAAGGAAGCAGCTGAAATAAATGATTCAGTAGCTAAAGAAGACTTAGTTATACCCAACAACAATCGGTTAAACTGAATTTCTACTTTTTTAGCTTCACGCAAAGCTAAATTAACTTCTTTAACTCTAGAATATTCTGCCTGTTCTCCAAGAATAAAATCTGAGTCACCAGGTTCTGTTATCTCAACTTTTCTTAACATCTGATTAAGAATAACTTCAATATGTTTATCATTAATACTAACACCTTGAAGTCTATAAACTTCCTGTATTCCATTAACAATATAATCTGTAAGTTCTTCTAATCCTCTTAGAGCTAAAATATCATGTGGGCTCATAGCTCCATCTGACACTATATCTCCTATTTCTATTCTCTCACCTTCAAAAACATTAAAATGCCTCGTTTTAAGAATTAAAGTAGCATGATCATTTCCTTCTTCGTCAGTAATAATCAACCTTTCTTTTCCTTTAGTTGGTTTTCCCCAAGAAACTACACCCGATGCTTGGGCTAAAATAGCTGACTCTTTAGGCTTTCTAGCCTCAAATAAATCAGCAACTCTTGGTAAACCACCTGTAATGTCTTTTGTTTTTGCAGATTCTTGCGAAATTCTTGCAAGGACTGCGCCAACTTGAATATCTTGACCTTCCGATAATTGAATAAAGGCCTTTCCAGGTAGACTATAGATAGCGGGAGCTTCCGAGTCAGGCAAAGTTTTTTCTTTACCCCTTCCATCAATAATATGGATTGCTGGACGTTTATCTTGTGCATCGCCTTTAGGTCTTTCAGTAACATCAATTATTTCTATGTTGCTTAAACCTGTAACATCATCTTGTTTGAGCCTTGCTGTTATACCATCTTCAATATCTACAAATTTAGCCTTTCCACTAACTTCAGAAATGATAGGCCTAGTTAAAGGATCCCATGCAGCAATTATATCCCCGGCCTTAACTTTAGATCCTGAAGAAAAATGAAGAACTGTACCGAAGGGAACCTTGTGACTTTCAACTATTCTTCCGTTAGCATCAACAACTGTTATAGTAGAAGATTGCGCTAAAGCAATATAAGTTCCATCTTTTTTCTTTACTGTTCTTGTATCATATACACACTTACCCTCGTAACTGGTCTCAACTTTATCTTCAGCTGAAGTTCCTGATGCTGCACCGCCAATATGAAAAGTTCTCATTGTCAATTGAGTACCTGGTTCACCAATTGATTGGGCTGCAACAATCCCAACAGACTCTCCAATGTTGACCTTGTGCCCTCTGCCTAAGTCTCTACCGTAACATTTAACACAGATTCCATGGATGGTATTACAATAAATAGCTGATCTAACTTTAATTTCATAAATGTTTTTCTCATCCAAAGAATCAACTAAATCTTCATCTATAAGAATACCTGCTTTCAGTAGAGTTTCTTTCCCATCTATAGATTTAACATCTTCAGCTACAGTTCTTCCTAGAACTCTTTCTCCTAATGCGACAAGAACTTGTCCTCCATCTATAATTGGTCTCATTAATATTCCACCAGATGTTTCACAGTCTTCCTCACTAACAACCATATCTTGAGCTACATCAACAAGCCTTCTAGTTAGATATCCTGAATTAGCAGTTTTTAATGCTGTATCAGCTAAGCCTTTTCTTGCACCATGAGTTGAAATAAAGTATTGCTGAGCAGTTAGTCCCTCTCTAAAATTAGCTGTAATAGGCGTTTCAATAATTGAGCCATCAGGCTTGGCCATTAATCCTCTCATGCCTGCTAACTGCCTTATTTGGGCGGGTGATCCTCTTGCTCCAGAATCTGCATACATAAACACAGAATTAAAAGAGTCAGAAAGAACTTTAGAGCCGTCAGAGCTAGTAAATTCCTCTTTTGAAATATTATCCATCATAGACTTTGCAATCATTTCATTTGCTCTCGACCATATATCAATTGCTTTGTTATATTTTTCACCTTGAGTAACTAGTCCTGAAGCAAATTGAGCCTCAATATCTTTAACTTCTTTTTCTGCTTCTGAAACAATCTTTTCCTTATCATCAGGAATAATGAAATCATCAATTCCAATAGATGAGCCGGATTTAGTAGAAAATTCAAAACCCATATACATAAGTTGATCAGCAAAGATAACGGTTCTTTTTAGACCAGCTTTTCTATAACAAGTATCGATTAAACTAGATATTGATTTACTATCTAACGTTCTATTTACTAATTCAAAAGACATCCCTTCTGGAAGTAATTCATACAGCAAAGCTCTTCCTACAGTTGTATCTACTATTTGAGTTTCCTCATCATCAAGTTTACTTGGCTTAAGTCTTACTTTAATTTTTGCCTGCAAGCCCACTGTGCCGGAATAAAATGCTCTACTAACTTCATTTACTGAAGACATTATTCTGCCTTCACCTAGAGAATTAATTTTTTCTCTAGACATATAATAAATGCCCAAAACTACATCTTGAGATGGATCAATAATTGGCTTTCCGTTTGAAGGTGAAAGAATATTATTCGTAGCCATCATTAAAGCCCTACACTCTAGCTGAGCCTCTATTGTTAGAGGGACATGCACGGCCATTTGATCGCCATCAAAATCAGCGTTATAAGCCTTACACACCAATGGGTGCAACTGTATTGCCTTGCCTTCAACTAAGATTGGCTCAAAGGCTTGAATACCTAACCTATGAAGGGTTGGCGCTCTATTTAACATAACAGGATGTTCCCTTATTACTTCAGCAAGAATATCCCAAACTTCTGGTTCCTCGCGTTCAACCATTCTTTTCGCTAACTTTATTGTATTAGCAAGCTCTAAATGTTGTAGTTTTCCAAACACGAAGGGTTTAAATAGCTCTAAGGCCATCTTTTTAGGTAAACCACACTGGTGTAATTTTAAAGTTGGTCCTACTACAATTACCGATCTTCCAGAATAATCAACACGTTTCCCAAGTAGATTTTGTCTAAATCTTCCCTGCTTTCCTTTAATCATGTCAGCTAGAGATTTTAAAGGTCGTTTATTTGATCCTGTTACAGCCCTTCCTCTTCTGCCATTGTCTAAGAGTGCATCAACTGATTCTTGCAGCATCCTCTTTTCATTTCTAGTAATAATATCTGGAGCATTCAGATCTAAAAGCCTTTTGAGCCTATTATTCCTATTAATCACCCTCCGATATAAATCATTAAGATCTGAAGTAGCAAATCTTCCTCCTTCTAGAGGGACTAAAGGTCTCAAATCTGGAGGAAGAATTGGCAATACCTCCAAGACCATCCACTCAGGCCTATTGCCTGAACTATTGAAAGACTTTAATAACTTTAACCTTTTAGCAAATTTCTTAAGTTTTGCTTCCGATTTCGTTAAAGGCATCTCATCTTGAATATTCTTAATAACGCTCTCGAGATCTAAGTCTTTAAGAAGGGTTTGAATAGATTCCGCTCCCATACCAGCTTCAAATTCGTCTCCCCAAGTCTCTAATGCTTCATAATACTCTTCGTCAGTTAATAACTGACAAGATTCTAAATCTGTCATGCCAGGTTCGATTACAATAAAAGATTCAAAATAGAGAACTCTTTCAAGATCCTTTAGAGTTAAATCTAGGGCTAGTGCTAATCTAGAAGGTAAAGATTTTAAGAACCATATGTGTGCAACTGGAGCAGCTAACTCTATGTGACCCATTCTTTCTCTTCTAACTTTTGATAAAGTTACCTCTACTCCACATTTTTCGCACACAACACCTCTGTGCTTCATACGTTTATATTTTCCACAGATACATTCGTAATCTTTTATTGGACCAAATATCTTAGAACAAAAGAGTCCATCACGTTCTGGTTTAAAAGTCCTATAATTGATCGTTTCGGGTTTCTTTACCTCTCCATAAGACCAAGATCTTATTTGTTGGGATGATGCTAAACCGGCTCTGATAGAATTGTATTCAACTCCGTGACCTTGTGATTTTAATAACTCTACTAAGTCTTTCAATGTTATCTCCTAGTCTTCTATTTGTTCTAAATCTAAATTTATGCCTAGAGATCTAATCTCTTTGGTAAGCACATTAAAGGACTCTGGAATACCAGGTTCCATATCAAAATTACCATCTACGAGGTTCTTGTAGACTTTAGTTCTACCTGCAACATCATCAGATTTAACAGTAAGCATTTCTTGAAGTGTGTAAGCTGCCCCATAAGCTTCAAGAGCCCATACTTCCATCTCTCCAAACCGCTGACCACCGAATTGTGCTTTTCCTCCAAGAGGCTGCTGAGTTACAAGACTATAACTGCCAGTTGAACGAGCATGCATTTTATCTTCAATTAAATGGTTAAGTTTTAGAATATACATATATCCAATTGTTGTCTCTCTATCAAATTT
>DQKS01000090.1 GCA_015660645.1 Gammaproteobacteria bacterium | reverse complement strand
TTTTCCTTCTGTATCAAAAAATGGGATAACCATTCTTGGTTCTTCTTTACCCAAATTAGAATAATCTATTTCGGATACTGATATTGCCCACTCTCTAAAGTCTTCTGCATAGAAAACTCTATCCAAGAAAGAATCAGGCATCTTCCTACCTTCATAGAATAAACGGGCGTGGTGAGTGCGTGTAAGAGAGCCTATAGAGGGTAATTCAATGGTAGTTGGTTTAGGTTTGAATTTTGGTGGTTCAAATTTAAATTCTGGTTCTTTTGTTTTACCACGACCATTTTGACCCTGACTATATCTTTCCATAATATATTGACCATGTAAGTGAGGATCAAGAGTCTTTATAAAATTTCCAAGATTAGAACCATATCCACAATTATGACATTTTACAAACAAGTCTTGCTTCTTTGCGTAGATGTATAATCGTTTCTTTGCTTTATTTTTTTGAGAATCACCACAAATAGGACATCGTGAGTTCCAAAGATTAGGGCGTACTTGTTTTAACCTGTCTAGGCGAGGTGAGATTAATCCCACATATTTTTGATCTGTATATAAACTCATAATATATTATACCACGAAATATCAATAAGTCAAGGTTATATCACAGCATAGACATGATATTTTAAAATAGTATAGATGAACCCTATAAGAAATATTGCCATACCAATTTCGTGTATTCTTTTATTATTACTTATCACCATTGGAGCCATAATACAAAGCATAATAACTCTACCTATTACTTTCAATGATTCCAATTCACCTTTAAAGAATATAAAAAGATTTGCGAGAAGCATAACTTGTAACATCCATGCTAACCCTAATATAACTCTATGATTATCATAATAGTATTCACGTAAATCAACTGATTTATCTTTATATGTTTCGGGTTGTGGGGCGACTACTTCACTAACCATAAAAAACAAGAATGGTACGGAAAGATATAAAAGAAACGTGAATAAGTTCCACCCCTCATTTGGAAAATATGCTAAATCTCTTAGTGGAAAAGAAGTCCACCAAAATAGTATAATAGTAAAAAAGGTTATAAAACTAATTGCTGTATGTGGCCAATAAAAAAAGACATCATCATCTGGACTATCATTATAATTCTTTGCTAATAATGAACTATAATTTATCATCAATCTAACCATAGACAAACCCAAAATCACAAAAGCTATCATAGACAAATGTGAGTAGGCGACCATAGGCAATTACCTCTTTTTCTGTTCTAGTTCATGTGCAATCCACATTTTTGCGGCGGGTTTTGTTGGTGGGCGTTTTATAAGTTTACCTATTTGAACGAAAGCTTTTCGAAATACATCTTCTCCAGCTCTATTGTTGACAATTTCAACAAATCCTCCAGGAAATAGGTTAGCAAGTCCATCCTTAATTCCTTGTACTTCTTCCCATGTTCTATGAATAACTTCATCTTTAAGTTTCCGAGCTCTGTTTTGATTTTGTTGAAGGGCAATATCAAGAGATGTATTGACAAATATCATGTAAGTATCATAACCAACATCTTCAAGGGTTTTCTTTCTGTCAGACAGTTTCATTAAGTCATGAGCAGTACCATCAATAATTAATCCTAATCTTCCATGTACCCATAACTGTTCTCTTTTCGCTGTTACTTTTTTTCCTTTTGCTCGGATGAGTTCTTTTTTTGTCGTTTCATCATCAGTATATGCCCTCATATTAGAAGACATTTTTGCTTTCAGTAATCCAAATTCTAATTGTTCATCTGAGTTGACAACTTTCAATCCATAAGGTCCTACCTTACCGGGAGTAATTTTAGCTTCTATTTTTTCGTGCCATTGAAACTTTCCTGAGGCTGAACCTGTTGCTTTTTCTGCTGAATATGATTTACCAGAACCAGAACCTCCTGCTAAGAAGAATGCTTTGAAGATACCGGGATCATATACACCCTCTAAAAGTTCTTGTTTTAAGTCTGTAAATTTCATATTTCTGATCTCGTTACTTGTAATATTTTAGTTTTTTGAGCTTCAAGAATTGCCGTTCTATTGGGCCATTTAATATATTCCTTAGTTTCTCCATCCTTCTGAAGATTATCTATCAAAGGGACAATCAATTTCTCAACTGCCAACATACGTGACTTATATTTTAAATTTAAGTCTTTCTTTCTCTCTTCAATTTCTTTAACGATTGAAGTCATATCTGAAGATGACTTCTGAAGACTCTGGACAGCTTCTAACTGTTCCATCTTTAGAATCTTCTGTACATCTTTATCCAACCATTCTAGTTTCTCCATAATCGGAGTTAAGTCTGGTGGTTCAGCAGTAACAGATTGTACTTGAGAAGCAGTTAAACTATCTAACTTTCCTGATGTTCCTTCTAACAAGCTTTCAAGACTTTCTAGTTTGAGAATCTTGTCAATCTTTGGTGACATACTTTCTAGGAAATTCATGATCTCATCTTGTTTTCCTACAGCTTCAGTTGCCTTTGCAGAAGATGTTCTAGACTCCCCTGTTGCATCATTTAATTGAGCCAGAATATCTGCAGTTGTTTGTGCTCGTTCTTCATCTAGTTCTAATGACAGAATTTTATCCAATTTTTCCGAATTAGAGGCTAATGCTTCTGCAAAAGATTCTTGTTTTTCTGGAGAAAATCCAAAATCATCCGTTGGTGCATCAGGTTTACTTGATATTGCAGCCATGATCTGTTCTATCTTGGCGTCCATTGATGCTAATGCGTCTGGACTAGCAGAACCTCCACTCCCTGTGTTTTCTCCATCGGTATTGTCTCTATCGTATTCATCTGCCGTTACGGCACTAAATCCAAAATCGACTAATTCTTCTTCTGCCATGTTTTACTCCTAGTATTTTTTCTTTTTAATATTTATTCATTATTATAGTTGTTCCTTTAATGTTTCCACGTATTTTGCTATGGCATGAGTTAATCCATCTGTTTTAGAAATCAAACCATTATCGTTGTCTGCACCCCAATCCAAATCCTGACTATCTATAAAAAGTCCTGTATGACTGTAAGGCCAAGGAGGAGTAAAAGGGATAGGATCACTACGGCGAACCACCCTCCAATGAGTGGGTTGTCCAC
>DQKS01000040.1 GCA_015660645.1 Gammaproteobacteria bacterium | reverse complement strand
TTCTTCTGCTATACTAATTATTGTGTTAAATAATAATTAGGAGGGCGGCAAGGAAGTTAGCGTGAGAATTGATTAGGAAGTTACTTAAAAAGATATTAGATTGGCTGAGAAAACCTCAAGATCCAAATTATGAAGAAGAAATTTTTCATCCTACAGAACATGATGAATCTGATGAACTAGAAGAAATCAAAAGGCAAGAAGAAGAAGACGATTATCAGAGATTAGATAGAGAATAGATCTAGACCCAAGAAAAAAAAACCTTACAAAATAAACCGTAAAAGCCTGTTTTGTAAGGGTGTTATCTGGAGCTGGCGATAAGATTTGAACTTACGACCTGCTGATTACAAATCAGCTGCTCTACCAACTGAGCTACGCCAGCGCGCGTGTATTATAATTCTCTTATTGAAACTTCGCCATAACGAAGGTTAATAATTTCATTATTTATTTTTATTAATAGCTCCCCTTTATTGTTGATTCCAGTAACTAACCCTGCTGAGATAATCTTGCCATCTAGTATTACCTCACATTCTTTGTTCTCTAGAGCATTTCTATTTTCAAAAGCTTGAATATAGCCAGCAAACCCTGTGGTCTTAAAATCCTTAGTAAGAGCAAGAAGGTTATTCAAGATTTTTGCAGCTATTAAGTTCCTGTCTAGAGTTCTTTTTTTGTAGTTTTCTAAACTCGTCCAGCTTTGATCAATTTCATTAGTATCTTTATTTTTCATGAAAACATTTATACCAATTCCAATAATTATTTCTAAAGTACCCTTTTCGTCAGAAGAAGTTTCTATAAGAATTCCTCCTAGCTTCTTTTCATTTATTAGAAGGTCATTCGGCCATTTAATTTTAATTTTCTCATTAATAAGTTCTTCTAAGGATTCAGCTACTCGGACACCTACGGCCAAACTAAGTCCTTCTATATTTGAGAAGGTAAGATTGGAACGCCAGCCTAAAGAAAGATATATATTTTGACCAAAAGGGCTAACCCATTTTCGATTGTTTCTCCCTCTACCTGAATTTTGCTGTTCTGCCAGATGAGCAGAAAGTTTATTATGCGGTTTTTTTAAGCTCTCTTTTGCGTCGTCATTTGTTGAATCCGTTTGATTCTTTATTTCTAAATTATCTAGGAGGTAAAATGATGGTGCAGTTAAGCCATTTAATACCTCTTTTTTGAGAAGTAAATCTTCTTTTTTAGTCATAATTACTATTAGATTACCAAATTATTGAAATTAAGTTGACAAGCTTCACTTGGGGTAACAAAATTGCGCGCTATTTCAAGGTTATGGAGGAGTGGCCGAGTGGTTAAAGGCGGCAGACTGTAAATCTGTTCTCTCTGAGTACGTTGGTTCGAATCCAGCCTCCTCCACCAACTTGAGATTTATTCTCTAGTGCAACGCTAAAAAAGCTTATAAAGTCGCAAAAATGCTTGCATTCAAGAGGTAAAAATACTTTAATTGCGCACCGAGCTTTGGGTTGTGGGCGGGATTTGCTGTATAAACTAACAAAAGTTACTAACTTTTGCTACTTATAAGTAGACCTTCTTCATCTCTAAGAGATAGTAAAACCTTGGTTTTTGCTCATATAGCTCAGGTGGTAGAGCACTTCCTTGGTAAGGAAGAGGTCACCGGTTCAACTCCGGTTATGAGCTCCAGAATAGAATAATATTTTTTATATTTAGGAAAAAAAATGGCTAAAGAAAAATTTGAGAGATCCAAACCTCATGTCAACGTAGGAACTATTGGTCACGTTGATCATGGCAAAACAACACTAACAGCAGCTATCACTAAAGTTCAAGCTGAAGCTTTAGGTGGAGAAGCAATTGCTTTTGACGGAATAGATAATTCTCCTGAAGAGAAAGAACGTGGAATCACGATTTCTACCTCGCATGTAGAGTATGATTCAGTAGAACGTCACTATGCACACGTAGATTGTCCAGGTCACGCTGATTACATTAAAAATATGATTACTGGTGCTGCGCAGATGGATGGAGCAATACTAGTAGTAAATGCGGCTGATGGACCTATGCCTCAAACAAGAGAGCATATTCTACTAGCTAGACAGGTAGGCGTACCTCATATAGTAGTTTTTCTTAACAAAGCAGACATGGTTGATGACGAAGAGCTTATTGAGTTAGTAGAAATGGAAGTTAGAGAGCTTCTTTCTGAATACGATTTTCCAGGTGATGATACACCTATAATCGTAGGATCTGCTCTTAAAGCTTTAGAAGGAGATGCTGCATATGTAGCAAAGATTACTGAGTTAGTTGAGGCTCTGGATTCCTTTATTCCTATGCCTGTAAGAGATACTGATAAACCTTTTTTAATGCCTATTGAAGATATCTTTACAATTCAAGGAAGAGGAACAGTGGTAACAGGAAGAATTGAGAGAGGCGAGATTAAAGTCAACGAAGAGATTGAGATTGTTGGGATAAGAGAAACTCAAAAGACTGTTTGTACAGGGGTTGAAATGTTTAGAAAACTTCTCGATGAAGGTAAAGCTGGTGAAAATGTTGGGATTTTACTCAGAGGGACTCAAAGAGACGAGGTTGAAAGAGGGCAAGTTCTTACAAAACCAGGTGCTATTACTCCTCATACTAAATTTGAAGCTACAGTTTACGTTCTTTCGAAAGAGGAAGGTGGGAGACATACTCCTTTCTTCAAGGGTTACAGACCTCAATTTTATGTTAGAACGACAGATGTTACCGGAGCAGTAGAGCTACCTGAAGGTGTAGAAATGGTTATGCCTGGAGATAATATTGACATGACAGTTGAATTAATTTCACCTGTTGCTATGGAAGATGGCATGAAATTTGCTATCAGAGAAGGTGGAAGAACTGTAGGTTCAGGAGTTGTAACGAAAATTATAGAATAGGCCAGTAGCTCAATTGGCAGAGCGATGGTCTCCAAAACCATAGGTTGGGGGTTCGATTCCCTCCTGGCCTGCCACTTGGACCTCTTAGGAGCCTTTTCATTTTAATGGGAAGTAAAAGTATAAATATGCAAAATTATATCCGTTGGTTTCTGGGTATAGCCCTTATTGGGATTGCCGTTTATGGAAATTCTGCTTTCGCAGAAGAACCTTTTTTGTATAGGGTTATAGGGGTAATTATTGTTTCTGGCTTAGGGCTCTTTGTTGCAGCTACAACTGTAGAAGGAAAACAAACACTTAAGGTTGTCTTAGATTCACGAACTGAAATAAGAAGGGTGGTCTGGCCTACTAGGATAGAAACCATACAAACTACATTGATTGTATTAGTAGCTATCACAATTGCAGCTTTAGTTTTATGGGGTTTAGACTCTTTGTTTGGTTGGGCAACTGCTCAAATATTAGGTTAACTATGAATAAACAGTGGTATGTAGTTCATGCTTATTCAGGATACGAGAATAAAGTCCGAGAAGCCCTATTGGAGAGAATAGAAAGATTGGGTATGGAAGATCTATTTGGGGAAATAATGGTTCCTTCCGAAGAAGTGGTTGAAATGAAAGGTGGTCAAGAAAGAAAAACACAGAGAAAGTTTTTTCCAGGATACGTTCTAGTAAGCATGGAGTTAAACGACGATAGTTGGCATTTAGTAAAAGATACACCAAGAGTTATGGGTTTTATTGGTGGAACTAAAGACAAGCCATCTCCCTTATCAAATAAAGAGGCTGAAGGCATTATGCAACAACTAGTGCAAGGATCAGATATAACAAAACCTAAAATTTCTTTTGAACCTGGAGAAATGGTTAGAGTGGTAGATGGGCCTTTTAATGATTTTAGTGGAGTTGTTGAGGAAGTTAATTACGAGAAGAGCAAAGTGCGTGTTGCAGTTTTAATTTTTGGTCGTTCTACACCCGTTGAGCTTCAATTCAATCAGATAGAGAAAGGATAATGGCAAAAAAAATTAGTACATATATAAAACTTCAAGTTCCTGCTGGAGCAGCTTCTCCAAGTCCTCCTGTGGGTCCAGCATTAGGCCAGCATGGATTAGCTTTAATGGATTTTTGCAATGCTTTTAATGCAAGAACAAAGGACATAGAAAAAGGAATGACCTGTCCGGTTGTTATTACAGTTTATGAAGATAAAAGTTTTGATTTTATTATCAAAACTACCCCAGCTTCTATTTTAATAAAAAAGGCTGCCGGAATAGAAAAAGGCAGCGGAACTCCAAACAGTTTAAAAGTAGGAAAGGTAAATAGATCTCAACTGGAGGAAATAGCAAAAATTAAAGACCCTGATTTAACAGCAGCTGACATGGATGCAGCTATAAGAACTTTATCAGGCAGTGCAAGAAGTGCAGGAATAGAGGTAGAAGGATAATGAGCAGAGTAAGTAAAAGACAAGAAAATATTGCTTCACTGGAGCAAAGAAAATATCTAATATCAGAAGCTCTTAATTTCTTTCAAGCTTCTCCTAAAGTTAAATTTAATGAGTCTATAGACACAGCTATTAACTTGGGTATAGATCCAGAAAAATCTGAACAAAATATGAGAGGAGCAACATTGTTACCTGCAGGCTCAGGAAAGCCATGTAAAGTTGCCGTGTTTGTTGAAGGTGAAATGGCTTTGGCCGCAAAAGAAGCGGGTGCTGATGTGGTAGGAATGGAAGATTTAGCTGAGGAAATGAAAACAAGTGAAGCAGATTACGATGTAGTTATAGCCACTCCAGATACAATGAGAATTGTAAGCCCTCTTGGTAAGATCTTGGGTCCAAAAGGCACCATGCCAAATCCTAAAACTGGAACAGTTACAAAAGATGTTGCAACAGCAGTAAAGAATGCAAAATCTGGCCAAATACGCTATAGATCTGATAAAGGCGCGATAGTACATGGGAGAATAGGCGATATAACTTATACTTCCGATCAAATTCAGCAGAATCTTGAAACTCTTTTGGAAGACCTTAAGAGAAACAAACCACCTTCTGCGAAAGGAGTTTTTATAAAAAAAGTTACACTTTCTTCCACTATGGGAGCTGGTGTAGAAATAGACTTATCTTCTTTAAAATTTTAATCAAACTTTGAAAAAGATAAGAAGGTTTCTTCAGTATGGTACGACTCTGTCGTATACATCGAAGACCGTAGGTGTGAGAAATTTGTTCTCACTTAATACTTTTAACCTACGTAGATGGCGTGTAGTTAACTTAGTTGACTTACATTCCACAAAAATACTGAACGTAAGTTTAGTGTTAGGAGGATAAGAGGATGCCAATGCGCATTGATGATAAGAAGATTGCAGTTGAAGAACTTCAAGATGTAGCTAATCAAGCTGTATCTGCGGTTGCTGCCGACTACCATGGTACTTCTGTAGCAGAATTAACAAAGCTTCGAGAAGAGGCCAGGGCGTCAGCAGTTCATTTAAAGGTTATTCGTAACACTCTTGCTAAAAGAGCTTTAAGTGAGACTAAATTTTCTTGTTTTGAAGACTTATTGGTAGGACCCACTATGCTTGCTTTCTCTTTAGAGGATCCAACTAGTGCAGTAAAATTAGTTAACAATTTCACTAAAGTTAATAAGAACTTTCAAGTAAAAGGTTTGTCGTTAGGCAATTCTTTATTAGAACTTTCTAAGTTATCGGCTATTGCAAATATGCCTAGCAGAAATGAAGCTTTAGCGCAGTTAGCTGGATTGCTGAAATCACCTATGAATAAATTTGTTTCTGTTCTGAATCAAGTTCCTTCAAAGTTAGTAAGAACTTTGCAGGCACTTAAAGAGCAAAAACAGAAGGCAGAATCTTAATTTTTAAATTAAATAATTTATTGGAGAATAAATCATGGCATTAAGTAGAGAAGAAATATTAGAAGCAATAGCAGAAATGAGTGTTATCGACGTTGTCGAACTTATAGAAGCTATGGAAGAGAAATTTGGCGTTTCTGCTGCAGCACCTGTTGCTGCCGCTGCTGCACCAGCAGATACTGGCGGTGATGAGGCAGGGGAAGCAGACGATGCTCCTGTTGATGTGCATTTAGCCGAAGTTGGAGATAAAAAGGTAAATGTAATTAAGGCAGTTAGGGCAATAACTGGTTTAGGTCTTAAAGACGCTAAAGGCCTTGTTGATACCGCTCCTTCTGTAATCAAAGAAGGTGTAGTTAAAGCTGAAGCCGATGAATATGCTAAACAGTTAGAAGATGCTGGAGCCAAAGTAGAGCTTAAATAGTTTCAGCAAAATCTACCACCAATTGTTATAAATTTTAGATAGGGGCATTTATGAGTTTTTCATACACTGAGAAAAAGAGAGTTAGACGGAGTTTTGAAAAGATCTCCAGCGTGATGGAGTTACCTAATTTATTGGCAACTCAAGTTCAGTCGTATGATGCTTTTTTGCAGAGGTATGTAGACTCTGATAAAAGAGCTAATCAAGGATTACAACAGGTTCTTAATTCAATTTTCCCTATCCAAAGCCATAACGGCTTCGCGAGAATGGAATTTTCTGGGTATACCCTGGGTGAGCCGATCTTCAATGAAAGAGAATGCAAGCTTAAGGGAATAACTTATGATATTTCTTTACATATTAATTGCGACCTTTTCTTCATAGATAAAGATTCAGGGAAATTAAAAGAAGGAAAATCTCAAAGCGTTTATATGGGAACAGTCCCTCTAATGACTGAGTATGGAACTTTCGTTATTAATGGTACTGAAAGAGTTGTAGTGTCTCAGCTTCATAGATCTCCTGGTTTATTCTTTGATCATGATAAAGGTAAGAGTCATTCTTCTGGGAAAGTTTTATACGGCGCCAGAGTCATACCTTACAGAGGTTCGTGGCTAGATTTTGAATTTGACGCTAAAGACCTCGTTTACGTAAGAATAGATAGAAGAAGAAAACTTCTTGCAACCATACTTTTGAAGGCTTTAAAGCTAACTAATCAAGAGATTCTAGAAAAATTCTATGAAACTGAGATCTACAAAGTTAAGAAAAATGAGATCTTTCAATTGCAAGTTATACCAAGAAGACTAATGGGAAAGATTGCACCCGTTGACATAGTGGCTAAAGGTGAAGTAATTCTTAAAAAAGGGGAAAGAATAAGTGCCAGGCATATCAGAAAGATAGAAAGCGCAAAATTAAAAACTCTTGATCTATCGAAAGAAGGAATATTAGGTCAAGTTTTAGCTAAAGACCTTTTAGATAAATCTACGGGCGAGATTATTCTTGAAGCAAACACTTTGATTGATGAAGAATCTATGGAAGTTTTGGAGACGCTAAATTTAAAAGAGCTAGAGACTCTTTACATAAATGATCTTGAAGCAGGTCCTTATATGTCTGATACTTTAAGAGCAGATGCTACTACCAATGAAATAGAAGCACTTGTTGAGATTTATAGAATGATGCGCCCTGGAGAACCTCCAACAAAAGAAGCTGCAACAACTTTATTTACTAATTTATTCTTTAACCCTGAAAGATATGACCTATCTGCAGTTGGTAGGATGAAATTTAATAAGAGACTAAACAATGAAGTCTTAGAGGGGAGTAGTGTTTTAGAAAATGAAGATATTCTAAATACTCTAAAGACTCTTGTAGCAATTAGGAATGGCAAAGGGCAGGTAGATGATATTGATCATCTAGGAAATAGAAGAATAAGATCTGTAGGAGAAATGGTTTCAAATCAATACAGAATTGGGTTGGTGAGGGTTGAGAGAGCTGTTCGAGAACGACTTGTAACAGCAGAGACTGATGAATTAGGACCTCAAGACTTAATTAATGCAAAACCTGTTTCGGCTGCTGTTAAAGAGTTTTTTGGTTCAAGTCAATTATCTCAGTTTATGGATCAAAATAATCCACTTTCTGAAATTACTCATAAACGAAGAATTTCAGCTTTAGGTCCAGGAGGACTAACCAGAGAAAGAGCTGGATTTGAAGTAAGGGATGTGCACCCCACTCATTACGGAAGGGTGTGTCCAATAGAAACACCTGAGGGTCCTAATATTGGATTAATTAATAACTTAGCGGCTTATGCTAGAACCAATAAATATGGCTTCTTAGAGAGTCCTTTCAGAAAAGTAGAATCTGGCAAGGTTTCTTCAGTATTCCAATACCTTTCAGCGATTGAAGAAGGTGATTATATAATTGCTCAAGCTAGTGCAGTTTTGGATAAGAATAATAATTTTATAGAAGATTTAGTTCCTGTTAGACACAAGAATGAATTCTCGTTTATGCCAGCTGACAGAGTTGATTTTATGGATGTTTCTCCCCAACAAGCTTTCTCAGTTGCAGCTTCTTTAATTCCTTTCTTGGAGCATGACGATGCAAATAGAGCATTAATGGGATCTAATATGATGAAACAAGCTGTCCCAACATTGCAAGCAGAAAAACCTCTTGTAGGTACAGGCGTTGAGAGATTAGTTGCTAGAGATTCTGGTTCTTGCGTTACTGCTCTAAGAGGAGGAGTAGTAGAAACAATTGATGCTAGTCGAATAGTAGTCAGAGCTGATGAAAAAGAAATTCAAGCTGGAGATTCGGGAGTTGATATTTATAACTTAATAAAATATACAAGGTCTAATCAAAATACTTGCATTAATCAAAGGCCTATAGTTTCTGCAGGCGATAAAATAAGTAAAAACGATATACTCGCAGATGGTCCTTCTATTGATCTAGGAGAATTATCTTTAGGTCAAAATGTAAGAATAGCATTTATGCCTTGGCATGGTTATAACTTTGAAGACTCAATCTTAATTTCTGACAGATTAGTTAGAGAAGATAAATTTACAAGTATTCATATTCAAGAGCTTACTTGTATATCTAGAGATACAAAATTAGGACCTGAGGAGATTTCAGCTGACATTCCTAATGTGGGAGATACGGCTCTTTCAAAATTAGATGAAGATGGAATTGTTTATATAGGTGCTGAGGTTAAAGCTGGGGATATTTTAGTTGGTAAAGTGACTCCCAAAGGAGAAACTCAACTTAGCCCTGAAGAAAAATTACTAAGAGCAATTTTTGGAGAAAAAGCCTCAGATGTAAAAGATAGCTCTCTGAGAGTATCATCTGGTGCAGATGGGACGGTTATAGATGTCCATGTTTTTACTAGAGATGGGATTGAAAAAGATGGAAGGGCTCAAGATATTGAAAAATCTCAACTTGCTTATATCCAAAAAGATATTGATGATGAATTAAAGATTTTAGAAGAAGCAGCTTATTCAAGACTTGAAAATATAATTGTTGGAAAAAAAGTAGCTTCAGGAAAAGGTCTAACTAAAGGTTCAACTATAAAACTATCCGATCTTGAAGGAATAGATAAAGCTGATTGGTTCAAGATTAGATTAGCCAATGAAAGTGTTAATAAACAGATTGAAAACATTGATAATAGTTTAAAAGAATATAAAGAAGATCTTGATTTAGCATTTGGTAAAAGGAAGGATAAGGTTACAGGAGGTGATGAATTAGCTCCTGGAGTTCTTAAAATTGTAAAGGTTTATCTTGCTATCAAAAGAAGAATACAACCTGGAGATAAATTAGCTGGAAGACATGGAAATAAAGGTGTTATTTCAGTAATTATGCCTGTTGAAGATATGCCTTATGACATTAATGGAGAGCCTGTTGATATTGTTTTAAACCCTCTAGGCGTACCTTCCAGAATGAATGTAGGTCAAGTTTTAGAAACCCACTTGGGGTGGGCAGCAAAAGAACTTGGCCAGAAGATAGGAAAGATGATTGATGAAGGGATGAAGACTCATGAAATTAAATCTTTTTTATCAGAAATTTATGAAAAAAATGGATCTCAAGATTTAAGTTCTTTGAAGGATATAGAGGTTTTGGAATTGGCTTCCAACCTAAGAGAAGGCGTTCCTATGGCTACACCGGTGTTTGATGGTGCAAAAGAAGAAGAAGTAAAATCAATGTTGGAGCTAGCAGGCCTTCCTAGAAATGGACAAACTCAACTTTACGACGGAAGAACAGGTGATAAATTTGATAGAGAGACAACAATTGGATATATGTATATTCTAAAACTTAACCATTTAATTGAAGATAAAATGCATGCTCGTTCAACTGGCAGTTA
>DQKS01000054.1 GCA_015660645.1 Gammaproteobacteria bacterium | reverse complement strand
CTGATCTTGTTGGTTTAGAGTACCTGACATAGAAGGCAGGTTAAGGATTACGTCTATCATATTAGGACTTCCTTGTGCTTCTAACTCATCTCTACCGATCACATCAACCGGCACTGCTTGACTTTGCGCTGAGACTTTAATCAAAGAACCAGTAACAACCACTTCTTCAACATCATCATCAGCAGCAAAGGCTGAGAATGACAAAATAAGACTTAAAGGTATTGTTATCTTTAACAAATTTTTAAAATTCATAATTTCCCCATATTTTATTTAAATTATTTATAATTTTATAATAAACTAGTCAGTAATAAAACTAGTCTGTAATGATAAACTTACAGGCTTCTTAGCTAAATTACCAGCAATTAAATGTGTTTTCCTATATTAAATCTCTTTACAAAACTTAATGTTTAATTATTTCCCTCATCAGGAAATTCATCTATTGTTAATTTTCTTTTCTTTGAGCAAAAGAATGCTCATGAGAGAATAGAATCATGGCAATAAAGCTGGACGGCAAATCTCTATCCGAATCAACAGAACAAGAACTATCAGAACGAGTTTTAAAAATTAAGAATCAAAAAGGCTTTGTACCTATCTTAGCTACTATCTTGGTCGGGTCTGATCCTGCTTCTGGTACTTACGTAAAAATGAAAGGAAATGCCTGTGAAAGGATAGGCATGAAATCACTAAAAGTAGAACTTGACGAGAATACTACAACCGATGAATTGTTAATAAAAATTGATGAGCTGAATAGTAATCCTGAAGTACATGGGATTCTTCTTCAACATCCTGTTCCTGGTCAAATCAACGAAAGGCAGTGTTTTGATGCTATTGATACAAGAAAAGATGTAGACGGTGTTACCAGTTTAGGTTTTGGAAAAATGGCAATGGGTGAACCCGCTTTCGGATCTTGTACGCCGCAGGGAATAATGCGTTTACTAAAAGAATACGATATAGAAATCTCAGGTAAACACGCAGTAGTTGTTGGGCGAAGTCCTATCTTAGGAAAGCCCATGGCTATGATGTTATTAAATAAACACGCCACCGTTACTATCTGCCACTCCAGAACTAAAAACTTAAAAGAGCATGTCCTAAAAGCAGATATTGTCGTTGGTGCTGTTGGTATTCCTAAATTTATTCAGTCGGATTGGGTAAAAGACGGTGCCGTAGTAATTGATGCAGGCTTTCATCCTGAAAAATGCGGAGATATAGACTTGGAGCCACTAATTGACAGATGTTATGCATATACTCCTGTACCGGGTGGAGTGGGTCCAATGACAATAAATACGCTTATTCTACAGACTGTAGAGGCTTGCGAGTTATCATAGAAAAGCCACATATGGCAATAAATTATCCTTTTTTGCTGTTCTAAGTAGGTTTTCTAATAGTAGAATAAAATTATGAATAAAAATTACATTGATGTAGTAGTGGTAGGAGCTGGAATATCTGGGATAGGAGCTGCGTATAATCTCCAAAATAGATGCCCTAATCGATCATTTACCATTTTGGAAGGCAGAGAAAATATAGGCGGTACTTGGGATTTATTTAAATATCCAGGCATTAGGTCAGATTCGGATATGCACACTATGGGGTTCCGATTTAAACCGTGGAAAAGTTCTAAAACAATTGCAGACGGCCCTTCAATTCTAGATTACCTGGATGAAACAGTTGAAGAAAATAATCTGAGACAAAAAATCCAATTTAGCAAGAAATTAATAAAGGCTTCCTGGTCGTCTCAAGAATTGTTATGGAACCTTCAAATTGAAAATCAACTAGATAAAAGCATAGAAGAGCTAACGTGTAATTTTCTTTTCATGTGCGGCGGCTATTACAACTACGATGAAGGATATACTCCAGAATTTAAAGGTATAGAAAATTTTGAAGGGCAAATTGTTCATCCTCAAAAATGGACTGAAGATATTAACTATAAAGATAAGGAAGTAGTAGTCATAGGTAGTGGAGCTACTGCCGTAACCATTATTCCTGCTATGGCCAGCGAAACATCTCACATAACAATGCTGCAAAGATCTCCTACTTACTATATGTCCGCACCGGATCAAGACTCAATAGGTAATCTGATTAAAAAGATTTTACCTGATAAGACAGCTTACTTTTTAGTTCGCTGGAAAAATATTCTAATGGGAAGAGTCCTTTTCATTCTTCTAAAAAGATATCCGCAAAAATTTAAAGATAATTTAATTAACGGAGTTCGACAACATTTAGGAGAAGATTACGACATAGATACTCACTTCACTCCTAAATATATGCCATGGGATCAAAGGCTGTGCTTAGTGCCTAATGGAGATATGTTTGAAGCAATAAATTCAGGAAAAGCTTCGGTTGTGACTGATACTATTGAAGAATTTACTCCTAAAGGAATAAAGCTTTCTTCTGGTAAAGAATTGGAAGCTGACATGATAATCACGGCCACTGGCCTAAACATGCAATTTTTAAATGGTGTAGATATAAAAATCAATAATGAAACACTAGATATTTCTAATAAGCTATCTTACAAAGGTATGATGTTTAGCGATGTACCTAATTTAGCTGCATCCTTTGGATACACGACGGCCTCATGGACACTTGGAGCAGATCTTACTAGCGAATACGTTTGTAAACTTTTAAACCATATGGATAAAAAAGGATTCACTTATTTTTCTCCAGAGCCAGGAGAGGATGTAAAACCTGGAGGGGATTACTTAGACTTGAATTCGGGCTACATTCAAAGAGCAGCACATAAATTACCTAAACAAGGTTCCCGCTCTCCTTGGATTATGACTCAGAATTATCTGAAAGATATCTCACAAATAAGATTTGGGCGAATCCAAAACTCAGACCTTAAATTTAAAAAAGCTAGTTAGTCTCTTAATCTGGGCAGTCTTATAAAATTATTATAAGTTGCTCCTCCTTCTACGTAGTAATAAGCAGGGAGATATCCGAAAGTGGATTGCACCATTATCACGAGACAATAGATCAGTATATTGCCAAGGATTAGCTAAAATTTTTTCATAGTTTTTTTTATCTAAAAAGACCTTCGTTCTCCTTGGCAGTAATTTAGAACTTTGATTCCAATCCATGATATTAAGGCCAATATTTATCTTTAAGTAACCTCTTGTATAGTTTTCCGGTTGGATGCCGAGGCAATTCTTCTTCAAAATCTATGCTCTTAGGACTCTTTACAGAGGAGATATTATCTTTGCAATAGGCAATTAATTCAGCTTCTAATTCGGGACCTGCGTCCTCTAAATTTTCGGGTTGTACAACTGCCTTCACTTCTTCACCCATCTCTTCGTTAGGCACTCCAAAAACAGCAACATCAGCAACTTTAGGATGCATAACTAAAATATCTTCCGTCTCTTTAGGATAAATATTCACACCTCCAGAAATAATCATGAAGGCCTTTCTATCCGTTAAATATAAGTAACCTTCTTCGTCTAAATAACCTACATCGCCTAGAGTGCTATAGCCTTGTTTAGAAATGGCACTCTTAGTCTTTTCTGGATCATTATGATATTCAAAAGTGGTTGCAGTTTCTCCTCCAAAGTAGACACTTCCAGTTTCTCCCGCCGGCAACTCTTGCCCTTCTTCTTCATTTAAGATGTGAACAGATCCAAATAATGGACGACCGACAGATCCTTTGTGACTTAACCATTCTTCTGAATTTATAATTGTCATTCCGTTAAATTCTGTTCCAGCATAATATTCATGCAGAATTGGTCCCCACCATTCAATCATTTGTTCTTTCACAACCACAGGACATGGTGCAGCGGCATGTATTGCAACCTGGTGACTGGATAAATCATATTGAGTCCTAATTGAAGGATCTATTTTTAAGAATCTAACAAACATTGTAGGAACCCATTGCGAGTGAGTAACTTTATAATCTTGGATGGCTTTAAGAGCGACTTCTGTATCAAATTTTTCTAAAATTACAGCCGTACAACCTTGAGCAAGGAATCCTGTTACAAAATTTAAAGGTGCAGAATGATAAAGTGGAGCTGGAGAAAGGTAGATACTTTCTTCTGTCGCTCCATAAATTAATAAAGCTCTCCCCAGTCCTGTGTCTTCATCGTCCTCTTGATAAGGTAAAGGGTTAAGTGTCAATTGCCTCTTAACACCTTTAGGTCTCCCGGTTGTTCCTGAAGAATAAAGCATCGAACCTCCTTGACATTCATCTTCTATAGGGTCTTTAGACATTTCTCTAATCGCATCTTCATAGGACTCGTAGCCTTCGGATGGGCCATCTAACATAAATTTAGAGACATTTGAGAGAGAAGCACTTAGATTCCGAGCAGTGTCCTCTAAAAATTTAGAAGTAATAAATGCCTTGGCATCACAATCCTTAA
The DNA here is from genome assembly GCA_015660645.1 of Gammaproteobacteria bacterium. Lineage (GTDB taxonomy): Bacteria > Pseudomonadota > Gammaproteobacteria > Magnimaribacterales > Magnimaribacteraceae > CAJJAM01. The sequence goes on along the minus strand of DQKS01000054.1, from coordinate 11,313 downwards.
CTATGTATTCCACTTCTGAAGGTTGCAACCTCCAGCTAATAGCTGTGTATTGCAAACCGCTTCTCCAAGCAGCAAAAATGATTGGGAAAAAAAGAAAATGATTCTCAAGCATGATAGCAATGGAATCCCCCGGCTTTAATCCTAAAGAACGAAAGAGTTGCGCGCCTTGGTTAGAAAGAGTGTTTAACTCACCATGGGTCATTATTTTTCCACTTCCAGCCATTACAATTGCTGGTTTATCAGGAAATTTCTTTGCGTTAAACCCTGGGTGCATAATTACTCCTTTTAGTTATAGATATAATAAAGATATGATCCAATCCAAACATAATAATTTAAAAATAAAAAGAAGGAATTGATATTATTTCAATATCTTAAGTTCCTTAAACTTACTAAGATATTGCCATACAATAGTTTTTTAAGTAAATGCTGATAAAAACAATTTAATATGAACAACAAACCCTTAGCACTAATCACTGGTTTTGGCGGCATAAATTCAGCTGGTAGAAGCTCCTCGCATTTAAGTTATAAAAATCTTATTTTTGATTCCTTGCAGGACAAAGATCAATTAGAAGTCTTGCAAGACCTAGCCGTCATGGAAGGAAAAATTGAGACTATTGGACGATCTTGGGAGACAGTGTCGGGCGATTCAATAGAGCTTAAGAAATTTCTAAGAGACAACTCGGACGAAATTAGATCTAAAACCATGATTAGAAAAATTGATCGGGATACCTACGATCCAGAAGGTATTATTCTTGATAAAATTCAAGCTAGTGCAGCCGGGCAACTTCCTTCTGGATTTGATTTATCAAGTCTCTATCAAGCTAGACAACACCCTAAGGGTTTACAAATGACTGTTTTTGGAATGAGCGATGCTTTAGGTCAGTTAGGTATTGAATGGGAAGAAATCCAGGATCGAATTAATCCTGATGAAGTTGCAGTATTTAGTGGATCATGTATAGGACAGCTCGATAAATATGGATTTGGAGGACTAATGCAATCTAGACTCAAAGGGTCTCGATCTAGTTCCAAAAATCTTGCTTTAGGCTTGGTTGAAATGCCTGCAGACTTTATAAATGCATATATTTTAGGCAGTGTTGGGAGAACTGGCCATTGTGTAGGAGCGTGTGCGACCTTTCTTTATAACCTCCAAATAGGCAAAGAAGCGATAGAATCTGGCTCTTCAAGACTTGTTGTTGTTGGTGCATCGGAAGCTGCTATTACACCTGAGATCGTAGATGGATTTTACGCCATGGGTGCCCTTTCTGATGATAAAAGAATGCTTGAACTGCAAGCGCAACAAAATGAATCTATAGAGAATGGGCCTAACCACTTGAAAGCTTGCAGGCCTTTTGCTAATAACATTGGAATGGTATTAGCAGAATCATCTCAATTTATAATACTAATGGACGACGCATTAGCTCTAGAAGTTGGTGCAGATATTTATGGATCTGTTCCTTCTGTTTCTTCTCATTCTGATGGATATAAAAGCTCAATCAGCGGACCGGGTGTGGGTAATTATATAACCGTCTCTAAATGCGCATCTGAAGCTTATAAACTTATAGGCGCCCAAGCATTCAAAACAAAAACCTTCGTTCATGCTCATGGCACTGGAACGCCTGCAAACAGAACTACTGAGTCCCACATTCTCAATGAGGTAGCTAAGACTTTTGGAATAAAAGCTTGGCCTGTTACTGCTGTTAAATCTTATTTAGGACATAGCATGGCACCTGCTTCTGGTGACCAATTAATAACCGCTTTAGGTACATGGTCTAAAGGTGTTATTCCAGGAATTCACTCTATAGATGAGGTAGCGAATGATGTCCACTGCAGCAACCTTAATATTCTTACTGAGCACGAGGAAAAGGATCCTGAGTTCTTTGAAGCTGCTTTACTTAATGCAAAAGGATTTGGTGGAAATAATGCCTCAGCTTTGATCATTTCTCCTTCAATTACTAAAAAAATACTTAAAGAGAAATACTCCTCACCAAAAATTAAATCTTATCAGTCCAAGCTAAATGCCACTCAAAAAAAGAGCCAAAAGCATAATAAATCTTGTCTCAAAGGCAAATACAACGTTGTTTATAAATTTAATGAAAACGTATTGTTAGGAGAAACTGATATTAAAATAACCAAAGATAGTATTAGCTTAAAAGGGTATTCTAAAGACATAAAATTAAAATCGTAATTAAACCGAAAGAGGGACAAATGGAAAGAAATTGGGGTCAAGTAAGAGCAGAAGTAAAGAATTTTGTTGAAAAAGAGGTTTATCCTGCTGAATCTATTCTTGAAAAAAGAGATGATAAATCAAAAGAAAAAATGTCTGAGCTAATGCAATTAGCTAAAGATAAAAACCTTTGGGCACTTGGACATCCTAAGGATATAGGTGGTCAAGGAATGCCATTCATGGAATACGTTTACGTGAATGAAGTAGTAGGAAGGTCCTCTCCTTCTATGGTTGCTTTAGGCACGCACTCACTACAAGACTCAATAATGCTGAGAGAATTTGCGTCTAAAACATGGAGAGATGCTTATCTTGAACCTTTGGTAGCAGGAGAGATTTTTCCTAGTTTTGCTATGACCGAACCTGAAATCTCTAGTTCAGATCCAACACAACTTCAAACAACCGCTGTTTTAGAAGGAGATGAATGGGTAATCAGAGGAAGAAAGTGGTTTACTACAGGAGCTGCTAGCGCAGCTTATACGACTGTAATGTGCAAAACAGAATTGGACGTTCCAAGTCACGGTGCGTTTAGTATGATCATCGTCCCAACTGATAATCCTGGATATAAGATAGTAAGAGAAACACCGGTATTAGGAACAACTGGAGGAAGCGGTCATTACGAAGTTGAATACGACAACGTAAGAGTACCTGCAGAAAATTTACTAGGTCCAAGAGGTCAAGGTTTCTTGATTGCACAAAGAAGATTGGGACCTGGAAGAATATTTCATTGCATGCGTTGGCTAGGGCAAGCGCAAAGAGCGTTTGATCTTATGTGTTCGAGAATGCATGAAAGAGAAGCGTTTGGATCTCCTTTAGCAGATAAACAACTGCTTCAAAAATTTGTCTTTGATAGCGCCTGTGAAATACAAGCTAGCAGACAACTTACACTTGATGCGGCTAAAAGAATCGATAAAGGGGATGATGCTAGAGTAGAAATTGGCATGATTAAGGTAGTTGGAGCAAAAATGGTTCATAACGTAATTGATCGGGCTATTCAAGTGTATGGGGCTAAGGGATTAACGGATGACACACCTTTGAGCTTGATGTATCGACATGCAAGAGAGGCTAGGATTTATGATGGTCCAGACGAAGTGCATGTTCAATCAGTTGCAAGAAGGATTCTAAAGAATTATCAAAACGACGGAGCTGGATGGGATTTTGGAGAACGCGACGCAAGTTTAAATTCTGATTAAATATAATGAATGAAGACTTATCCATTCTCCTTAGTGCGGGCTTATCTAAGCAGGGTATAAACGGGTCTATAGAAAATTTGGAACCTCTTACCGGAGGAGCTTCTAAAGAAACATGGAAATTTAATTTAGTCAATTCAAGTAAGTCTTCAAGAATGATATTCAGAAGAGGGTCTGGAGCAGAAAGTTCCTTGGCCATCCGGACTTCTGACGAAGCAAAGATTCAAGAAGAAGTATTAAAAAAAGGAGTGCCCGTTCCTGAAATAGTACTTGTATCAAACTCTAATAACGATCTTGGTAATTCCTATGTCATGAAATTTATAGAAGGAGAAACCATCGCCAGAAAAATTCTAAGAGATGAATGTTATAAATCTGCATTACCTCTGCTGGCCCATCAATGCGGTGAAGCAATTGCAAAAATCCATAATACACCTCTAAAAAATCTCCAATTCCTTCCGAAGAAATCTCCAATTCAACTCATTGAAGACCTCTATTTGCTTTACGAATCATACAAGCAACCCTCCCCTGTTTTTGAATATGCTTATCGATGGCTTAAAGAACAAAACTATGGAAATTTTGAAGACAGTCTTGTGCATGGCGATTTTAGACTTGGAAATATATTAGTAAACGAAAATGGATTAACTGGAATTATAGATTGGGAATTAGCTCACATTGGTAATCCGATCCAAGACCTAGGTTGGATATGTGGGAATTCTTGGCGTTTTGGAAATAGTAAAAAGGTTGTCGGTGGCTTTGGAGATATTGAAGATTTAATAAAAGGCTATAACGGTATAAGCAATGAGAAAATAAATGCTGAACTTATAAAGACATGGCAAGTCTTTGGAACATTTAGGTGGGGTGTTATTTGTCTAATGCAAGCTTATGCTCATTTAAATGGGTCCGTAAATTCTATTGAAAAAGCTGCGATAGGAAGGCGTGTCTCTGAAACAGAAATAGATATTGTTGATCTATTATTACTAGGAGGTGATTAATGATATTTGATAGACCAACTAACATCGAATTAATATCAGCTGTTATAGATTTTCTAGACTTAGAAATAAAAGAAGAATTGCCCCCTCATCTAGCCTTCAAGCTAAGAATAGTAACTAACGTATTAAAAATTGTGCAAAGAGAAATAGATCTTGGTGACACCTTATCCAAAGATGCACAGGACTTAATTAAAGAAGTAATAGAAAGCACTCAGGAACCTTCTTTAATAGAATTTGCAAGCTCTATTAAAGAAGGAAATATAGACTTGGACAAAGAAAGTCTCAGGAAAGCTCTTATTGGAATCACTAAAAGTAAAATATCAGTGGACAACCCAAACTACTCTACTTTTAAAAAACTAGTCGAGTGATTTAAGCTGCTTCTTATCCCTAAACAACAACATAAAAGGCATGAAAAAAGCCCAAGTTTTATGATAATGCTTTGGAAATAAACGCTGTGAAAGATCTAAAAGTTTGGCATCCAAACCAATAAATATTCTCCTTTTATTCTTTTTAACTCCGTTTAGAATTATATTTGCTGCTTTACTGGGATGCATTCCTCCTTCTCGAAACTGATTACCCATTTCTTCTAAACTATCAGGCGCTCCTCTTGTGAAGATAGAATTTTTTCTTTCTTCTAGGTTTTTATTAAATTCTTCTTCATCCATTCTGGCGGTTGAAGCAATATTAGTTCCTATGTGGCCAGGATGAACGCAATGGATTTGTAAATTTGGATTAGTGTCTGCCATTTCTAAGGCCAAACTCTCTGTAAACCCTCTTACGGCAAATTTAGTGGCGTGATATACCGTTTGCCCCGGAACCGCAACCATCCCAAAAATAGAAGATGTATTGACTATTGCAGCTTCAGGCCTATCAATCATATGAGGTATGAAGGCCCTAGTGCTATTAATCACACCACCTAAATTTATGCCCATAACCCAATCCCAATTATCTTCATCCATATCTTTAAAATGAGAACCTGTTGTTACTCCTGCATTATTAAATACAAGATCTACTTTTCCATGTTGTTCAATTACTTTCTCTGGTAATTCTTCAATTGCCTCTTTATCTGCAACATCTAATACATGCGATGAAACAGATACATTGTATTTTCTTAACATCTCAACAGTTTCATTTAGAGTTTCTTCATTGACATCACAAACAACAACATCAGCACCATCTTTAGCCAAAAGGACTGCAAGGTAACGACCCATTCCTGATCCTGCACCAGTTATTACAGCAACTTTTTCTTTAAAACTTTTCATAATTTCTCCTAAAGGTTATCCAGTCTATCTTGAAGATCAAAGGTAATATTGTATGCTTCTTCAGGCGCTTCTCTTACCCATTTATCGATAGCCTTAGCATCTTCACCAACCAGAATTCTCCATTGGTTATTTTTCACGCCGTCTAAAATTACCGTAGCTGCTTCTCCTGCTGTCATCGGTGCGTTTTCTTTAAACGACTCGGTCCTTTCTCTTAATACTTCCCTAATCTGATCCAAGGATTGATTGTGTACAGGCGCTCCTAATTTGATCATATTCTGCTTAATCTTTTCTATTTCTTCATCAGACCTAATTCCAGAATTTAAAATCTTCCCGGTATTAATTGCTATAGAAGTTCCTATATGTCCTGGCATTACAACTGATACACCTACGTGAGGTGCATTCATTTTAAAATCATCGATAAGTGATTCACTAAAACCTTTTACTGCGAACTTAGCTGCCGAATAAGCCGTATGTGGAGTTCCTCCTAAACTTGCCCAAAACCCATTAACACTGCTCGTGTTTATGACATGTCCTTCTTCGCTGGCCACAATATGGGGAACAAATTCCCTAGAACAGTAATAAACACCGTACCAGCACACCGCGAAACACTTTTCCCATTCCTCTCTAGAAGATTCAATAAAACTTGCTCCTCCTCCAATCCCAGCGTTATTAAATAAAAGATTGATTGTTTCTGTCTCATGCTGCTCAAGAACTTCGTTTTTAAACCTAATAACATCTTCTTCTATTGAGACATCACAAATATGAGTAGTAATTCGAACATCTGGAAACTCTTTAGAAGTTAAAGCAAAGCTTTCTTCTAAATTTTCTTGTATTACATCGCACATAGCTACATGGCAACCGTCCTTTGCAAGTTGATGGACCAACTCACGTCCCATTCCTGTGCCGCCACCTGTGACTACTGCTATTTTGCCTCTAAAACTCTCCAATTACTCTCTCCTTTGAGTACAAACCTGCTTAAATCTAAAGCATTTTTCTAGCTGCCTCTATAATTTTTTCTGCGTATTCAACTCCCATTTCTTCCAGAGCAATACTTAATTTATGACCATTTAACGTTGATGCTGTAAAAATTTCTATCATGATTATTTCTTAGATTTAGGGAAATCACTAAAAGGAAATGGTTTGTCATCACTTTGATAAGTAATGAAATCTAAGATTTGCACCATATAATTTCTAAAACCGTTTGAAAGCTTTAAAATATTTTCGTTAGGGCTGTTTGTAAAAAGAGAAAAAAGGAATTGAGTAACTACAATTAACCATAAAATCCCTATGGCTACATAGTAAACAAAAGAAAAAGCTACCATCCATAGCAATCTCAACCATTTACTTTGTTTAGCTAAATTTTCTTTTAGTTCCTCGGTATTAATAGAAACGTCTTCCTCTACTTTACTTTCAACTGGTTCTTTTTTTTCTTTATTCATGTCAATTAAACTCTCTTGTCTAGTTAGAGAATTCTACATCTTTAAGTTGATCTGTGCCCAAAACTTTCTGTATTGAATTATTTAATTCCTCTCCTTCATAGATTATTTTATAAAGTGAATCAACAATAGGCATATTTATGTCTTTCTCTTTAGCCTTCTCCCAAACTACTTTAAGAGTTTTCAACCCTTCAGTGGTCTGTCCTATTTCTATCTTAGCCTCTGCCACTGACATCCCCTTGCCTATGCATTTACCAATTCTATGATTTCTACTCAAGGGAGAAGCACAAGTTGTAATTAAGTCTCCGACGCCAGACAATCCTAAGAAAGTTTGAGGATTTGCACCAAGTTCTATAGCCAACCTACTCATTTCAGCCAGGCCTCTCGTCATAATCATGCCTACAGTATTTTCTCCAGAATTTAACCCATCGGCTATACCGCAGGCTATAGCATAAATATTTTTTAAAGCCCCTCCCATTTCAACTCCATAAGCATCATCATTTATGTAAACCCTAAATGCATCAGAAGAATAAATGTCAATAAAGAAAGTTTGTAATTCTTCACTAGAAGAGGCTATTACAGTACCTGTTATTTGACCATTTGCTATTTCACCAGCTAAATTAGGTCCACTTAGAACGCCTATGGATCTATCATCTCCTAAAATTTCTTTCAAGATATGACTCATTAAAACAAAACCTCCCTCTTCTACTCCTTTTGTAGCCGTTACTACATGTGCCTTTGGCTGTATAAATGGTTCTGCCTTTTCAGCAATATCTCTAAAAGAATCACTAGGTATACAAAACACTACTAAGTCAGCTGCAGAAATAGCTTCTATTTCTGTTGTTGCCTTAAGGTTCTTACTCAATCCATAATCTGGAAGATATTTGGTATTTTTTTTCTGCAGATTAACCTGATCAACTACTGCTAAATCTCTCATCCATAAAATAGTATTAAACCCTTTCTCAGCAGCTAGATTTGCCAATACAGTGCCCCAGCTTCCACCGCCCAAGACTGCTATAGTTTTATTATCCATACCACTTAATTTAATTAATGCATTTTATTTTAAGCAGATTCTACCAGTCTCCTCTTCATTTATATCAAATCAAGGTAATATTAGAGTATGAATTTAAGAGAAATAACAACTCCTGATCTTTTAAAAAGGGCTCTAACTGAACTTAAAACAGAATATATTAAAGTTGCGATTACAGATATAGATGGTGTTTTAAGAGGGAAATACATCCATGTTGATAAATTCCTTAAAGCCGCAAAAGAGGGATTTGGATTTTGCGATGTAATCTTTGGATGGGATTCTGCTGACGAGCTCTACGATTTTAATCACGCCAACTCATCAGATTTATTTACAGGGTGGCATACAGGTTACCCAGATTTACAAGCAAAAATTGTTCTAAATTCTGGAAGAAAAGTTCCCTTTGAAAAAGATATTCCTTTCTTTCTTACAGAACTTGAGTCTGCTGAAGTTTGCCCTAGAGGGATCCTTAAAAGAATCTTAGACAGACTTAAAAAAAATGGCTTGAAGGCTAAATCTGCATTTGAATATGAATTCTTTCTATTCGATGAATCACCAGAAAGTATCAGTGAGAAGAAATTTCATAACCTAAAAAACTTCACCCCAGGTATGTTTGGTTATTCGATACTAAGAAGCTCAGTTCATTCTGAACTTTATCAAGAAATTTTATCAATGTGTTCAGTAATGGACATGCATTTAGAAGGACTACATACGGAGACGGGACCGGGCGTACTTGAGGCAGCAATAGCGGTAGATGATGCCCTAATGTCGGCAGACAAAGCCATATTATTTAAAACTTTTATGAAAGTTTTAGCACAACGCAAAGGATTAATGGCTACTTTTATGGCTAAGTGGTCTGAAAAATATCCAGGCCAGTCAGGACATATCCACTGCTCTTTACAAAAAACAGAAGGTGAATCAGCTTTTACAGATAACAAGGGTGAGGTAAGTAAAACAATGACCTATTTCTTAGGCGGTCTACAAAAATACATGAGGGAATTTTCTGGTTTAATTGCTCCTACCAATAATTCCTACAAAAGATTGTGTCCTGGTGCGTGGGCGCCCATTAACATGACATGGGGAGTAGAGAATAGAACTACAGGATTTAGGGTTATTAAAGGTAATCCGAATTCCCAAAGGATAGAAAATAGATTGCCAGGAGCTGACTCAAATCCATACTTAGCACTTGCAGCAACTTTAGGAGCAGGTTGTCTTGGTATAGAAGAAAAAATTCTACCAACGGAAGAAACAATAGGTACCGCTTACTCAATAAAAGTTCCCAAAGAATTGGAAGTACCTAGGAGTTTAAAAGAGAGTGCTGAAATTTTTAGAAAATCCGAATCAGCAAGATCCTTATTTGGCAATACATTTGTTGAACATTTTAGTAATACAAGAGACTGGGAATACACTCAGTTTTTAAAAAATAGTAAGTTTAGAAAAACTGATAAAATATCTGAATGGGAGCTTTCAAGGTATTTTGAAATCATATAAAAAATAAAATGAGCACAGGCTTAGTCTTTCACGAACGGTACCTTTGGCATCACACTGGTAATCATGCAGATTTTGTACCTTACGGTGGCTTTGTTGAACCACTTCAACATGCTGAAAGTCCTGATACAAAAAGACGAATAAAAAGTTTGATGGAAGTTTCTGGTCTTTACGAGGAATTAATAAAAATTAAACCAAGACCTGCTTCAAAAGAAGAAATCTTAAGATTTCATACGGAAAGCTATTTTGAACACATAAAATCTCTAAATAAAACCGTTACCCTTGATGCAGGGGTATCTACTCCCATGGGTATTGATAGCTTTGATATAGCTTTGCTTTCTGCAGGAGGAGTTATTGAAGCTTTTGATTCTGTAATTAATGGCGATGTGACTAATGCTTATGCATTAGTTAGACCTCCAGGTCACCATGCGATGCCTGATAAAGCAATGGGTTTTTGTATTTTTGGAAATGCAGTTATAGCTGGTATGCACGCTTTAGCCACAACAGATATTAAAAGAATAGCTTATGTAGATTGGGATGTTCATCATGGCAACGGGACACAAGCTGCTTTTTATTCAAACCCCAATGTATTAACTATATCGGTCCATCAAGATAGAAACTTTCCAACTAATTCAGGTTTAATGAAAGAGAATGGAGAGAATGAAGGCATTGGATATAATATTAACATTCCTCTTCCTCCGGGCTCTGGAGTTGGAGCTTATGAAGCTACTTTTGATCGAATCGTAATACCTGCTCTTAATAAGTTTAATCCAGATTTAATTGTAGTTCCTTGCGGATTTGATGGTGGAGCAGGCGACCCCATTGGCAGACAAATGATGACTAGCGAAGGTTTTGGATCCCTTACTAGAAAAGTTATGGTAGCAGCAGATGACCTTTGTAAAGGTAAAATAATTATGACTCACGAAGGTGGTTATAGCGCAGCTACGGTCCCTTTCTTTGCCCATAAGGTTATAGAAACTATGGCTGGCAAAGATTTAGGAGTTGAAGATCCTTTTCAAAAAATTATTGGCAGACTGGGTCAACAAGAATTGCAACCTCACCAAGATAGTCTTATAAAAGAAGCAGAAGATCTACTTTTAAAACTTAAATAATTTATGAATGATATATTTAACTTAGAAGGGAAAACTGCACTTATCACAGGCGCCTCTTCTGGATTAGGTAAACACTTTGCAAAAACCCTTTCTGCTGCAGGTGCTTCGGTCATCTTAAGCGCTCGAAGAATCGATAACCTTGAAGCTTTAAAGAATAAAATTGGTGATAAAGCTTTCTGCATTCCACTTGATGTAACTTCTGCAGAAAGTGTAGAACATCTTGTAAAAGAAATTAGAAATACCACAGGCAGTGTTGATATTTTAGTCAATAATGCGGGTGTTTCAGACCCTAGACGTTTTAAAGATTTAACTGAAGAGAGTTGGAATTATGTACTTGAAACTAATTTGAACGGTGCCTTTAGAATGGCTAAAGCCATAACTGATATATTCCTTGAAGATAAAAAAGGAGGCAGCATCATTAATATAGCTTCTATATTGGGCCTTAGAGTGGGATTAAATCTAACTAGTTACGCTGCTGCAAAAGCAGGCCTTATCCAACTAACCAAAAGCATGGCTCTTGAACTTGCTCGTTCCAACATCAGAGTCAACGCAATCGCTCCTGGTTATATATTAACTGAAATAAATAAT
>DQKS01000063.1 GCA_015660645.1 Gammaproteobacteria bacterium | reverse complement strand
AATCGATGAGATGTAATTAAGAAAAAAGTATTATTAGGTGGCTCTTCAAGAATTTTTAGAACAGAATCTATAGCATCATTAGACATTTGCTCTGCTGATTCAATAAGGAACACCTTGTTACCTCCTAAAAAAGCTGATTCGTAGAATTTACTCTGAAGTTCTTTTATCTGGTTTATAGAAATCTTCTTTTTGCCATCTTCCAAGGAAACCAAATAAAAATCAGGATGATTTAAAGATAAAAATAATTTGCAAGATCGACATTTCCCGCAAGCTTTTTTATTTAAAGTCTGTTCGCATAGAATAAAGTTAGATAAAGTTCTAGAAAAGTTATTTTTTCCAACCCCCTCTTTTCCTCCAATCAAGAAAGCGTGTTGCAAGCTATCTTTATTTAATCCTTCAAGATATTTATCTAACCAAGGCAATCTATTAGACATGGTCTTTAAAATACGGTTTTAAGATATTTAATAATTGAGATTCAACTTCGCCTCTATTTTTTGAACTATCTATGATGGAGATTCGTTCTGGGTGTCGTCTAGATAATTTTAGATATGAGTCTCTTACTCTATTATGAAATTCTATAGGTTCTTTTTCGAACCTGTCTAACTCACCTCGATCAATTGCTCTTTCTAAAGCCATCTCTACGGGTAAATCAAATAAAAGTGTTAATGAGGGTACAGGTAAATCTAGCAACTTCTCGACTGATAAAATATTTTTTAAGTTTAATTGTCTTCCCCCACCCTGATAGGCAATAGTGGAATCCATATATCTATCGGATATTACCCACTTATTTTGCTTTAAGTTGGGCAGGATTACATTGTCCACATGATCTTTTCTGTCAGCTAACATCAACATCATCTCAACTTCAGGAGATATGGAAGTATCTGTGTCCAATAAAAGAGATCTAAGTTTAGGTCCAATTGGTCCGCCACCTGGTTCTCGTGTGTTAATAAATAGAAAGCCCAGTTCATCTAAATAATTATTTATAATTTTTAAACTAGTTGATTTTCCAGAACCCTCTATACCTTCTAATGTTATAAATTTCTCAGTCACTCTATTTTAATTGATAATCTTTCACTGCTTGATTGTGTTGTTCTAGTGTAACTGAAAATTGATGCGTTCCATCTCCCTTGGATACAAAATATAAATTAGTTGATATGTCGGGATTTAAAGCAGCTTCAAAAGAAGATAAACTTACTAAACCTATAGGACCCGGAGGCAATCCTTTATTTATATATGTATTATAGGGGTGTTTAAATCTTAAATCTCTCCTCTTGATATCCCCACTAAAATCTTCTCCTAAAGCATAGATTATTGTAGGGTCAGATTGAAGTTTCATATTTTTATTTAGTCTATTAATGAAAACTCCAGCAATCATTGATTTTTCTATTCCTTCTTTCTCTATAATTGAGGCTAAAGTTAAGACCTCTTGTATATTTTGATAAGGTAAGTTTTTAATTCGTGATTCCCATAGTTCTTGAATTTTCTTTTCTTGCTGTTCATAAGCTCTTTTTAAAATACTAGTAAAATTAGCTCCTCTTTCAAAATAAAAGGTATCAGGTGAAAATATTCCTTCTAGGGTTAAGTAGCTTGAATTTAATTTCTTTAAAATTAACTGATCTGCAGTATTGCCAATGTCATTAATTAATCCTTCTGTGTTATTTAACTTTGCCATAACATCATAAAAGGTCATTCCCTCACTTAATCTTATTTCTCTAGTAAAAGTATCACCTGCTGTTATTTTATTAAGTAATCCTACAACTGATTCGTCAGAAGAAACCTTATATTCACCAGCTTTAATTTTTTTAGATGTTCCAGATATTCTAGAGAATTGATTTAGAAAAAAAGGCATGTAAATTATATCTTTAGATTTAAGAACGATAGAAATATCATTCATGGACATACCGGGTTCAATTAGGAGATAAAAATCTTCTTCCAAGCTAATTTTTGAATATAAATTAGCAAAGAATATGCCAATGAAGAATGCTATACCTATCAAAAGGGTCTTAAATATTTTCAAGATAATTTTACTCTGAAAATATTAGCGTAGCATTAGTACCGCCAAAACCAAAAGAATTTGAGGCACTCTTACAAATTTTTAAATCTGTTGCTTCATTGGCTGAATAGTTCAAGTCACAGCCTTCATCCGGGTGGTCAAGATTAATAGTTGGTGGTGATACATTGTTCTTAATAGCTAATATTGAAAAGATTGCTTCTATTGCTCCTGCTGCTCCTAGTAAGTGACCCGTCATTGATTTTGTTGAGCTTACTATAAAATCAGAAGGATTTTTAAACACAGATTTAATTGCTATTGTTTCTGCGAGATCACCGGCTGTAGTTGAAGTTCCATGAGCATTTATGTATTGAACATCTTCGGGATTTAGAGAAGCATCATTTAATGCACTCTTCATTGATCTAGCAGCACCTTCACCATCTAAAGGAGGGGAAGTAATATGATATGCATCTGCACTCATTCCAAAACCAATTATTTCAGCATATATATTCGCACCTCGTTTAATTGCATGTTCCCTTTCTTCCAACATTAAACACCCTGCCCCTTCTCCCAAAACAAATCCGTCACGATCTTTATCAAAAGGTCGACTCGCTTCTTCAGGACTATCGTTCTTTGTAGATAGAGCCTTAGCTGCATTAAATCCTGCCAGCCCTAGAGGTGTTGTAGACATTTCAGTTCCACCTGTAAGCATGACATCAGCATCTCCATGTGCAATTGATCTAAATGAAAATCCAATTGAATGACTAGCGCTTGAACAAGCACTAACTATTGAGATATTTGGGCCTTTAAAACCAAATTTTAAAGAGACATAACCTGAAGCCATATTAGTAATGGCACCAGGTACAAAGAAAGGGGAGATTTTATTCGGTCCTTGATTCTCTAATTTTATTTTATTTTCTTCTATTATCCTTAAACCGCCTATACCAGAACCTATTGATACTCCAGACAATTCAGAATTAATTTGATTGAAATCTATTCCTGCATCATCAACGCATTGTTTAGCTGCTATTAAGGCATATTGTATAAAAAGATCTGTGCGTCTTATTTCTTTTTTATCTAAATAGTCAAGAGGATTAAAATTCTGAAGAGAAGCAGCAAAACGGGTATCAAAAGCAGATGTATCAAAGTAGTTAATGTTTGTAACTCCACTCTTTCCATTGAGAATATTTGACCATGATTCTTCTATAGAATTTCCAACAGGCGATAAGATACCAAGACCAGTTACTACTACCCTTCGTTCTTTCATGAAAGTAAATTAGGCTCTGAAAGCCTAGATCTTATAATTAGGAATTATTTGTTATGTAATCAACGGCATTTTTTACCGTTTGTATTCCTTCAGCTTCTTCATCAGGAATTTCTATTTCAAATTCCTCTTCAAAGGCCATAACAAGTTCTACAGTATCAAGTGAATCAGCACCAAGATCATCAATAAAAGATGCTTCAGACTTAACTTCTTCTGAGGATACGCCTAGTTGTTCACAAACAATTTTTTGAACTCTTT
>DQKS01000015.1 GCA_015660645.1 Gammaproteobacteria bacterium | reverse complement strand
GAAGTTGTTGTTTGTCTTGCAAGAGATAACTAATTCAGTTAAAAATAAAATACAAATAATAAAAAGGATTAATTATGCATAAGGCAGAAGATGTAGGAGTTTCCACAGAAAGGTTAAATCGTATTGGAGAAACAATGCGAAAGCTAATAGATGAAAAGAAAATACCTGGAACGGTTACTTTAGTTGCTAGAAAAGGAAAGATTATTCATTTCGAAACGAACGGGATGCGTGACGTAGAGAAAAACTTGCCCATGGAAAAAGATACTATTTTTAGAATCTATTCCCAATCTAAACCAATTACAGGTGCGGCTTTAATGATGCTCTTTGAAGAAGGGAAGTTTCTTATGACTGACCCTATCTCGAAATATCTTCCAGAGTTTTCAGATATGCAAGTTTGTATTGGCGAAGAGAATGGCAAGATGAAGACGGAAGCGGCTACTTCTCCTATTACCATTCAACAGCTTGCCTCACATACCTCAGGATTATCCTATTCTTTTATACCTGGACCTGTTGGAGCCAT
Organism: Gammaproteobacteria bacterium; assembly: GCA_015660645.1. Classification (GTDB taxonomy): domain Bacteria; phylum Pseudomonadota; class Gammaproteobacteria; order Magnimaribacterales; family Magnimaribacteraceae; genus CAJJAM01. Next base: position 5,070 of record DQKS01000015.1, on the reverse strand, counting down.
GTATATTGCAGAAGAAACTGAACGTGGTCTAGGTAATGTACCAAGTGCTGGAGGGGAGTTTTTTACCAGTGGTACAAACAAAGTACCTTTTAATAATCTGCGAGAATGGACCAAAGAACTAGCAGAACTTCCTTTGGTAGCTCAACCCGGAACTATTTGGAATTACAGTGTAGGTATGGATGTATTGGGAGCCTTAATAGAAGAAGTTTCAGGAATGATATTTGGTGAATTTCTAAAGGAAAGAATCTTTAGCCCCTTAGGTATGGACGATACAGGTTTTATGGTGCCGGAAGATAAACTGAATAGGTTTTCAGCTAACTATGCACCTATTCCAGAGAATATGATGCTGATGGATGATCCTGAAAATTCAGGATATAGAACACCACCTCAACTAGAGTCTGGAGGCGGTGGCTTGGTTAGTACTGTTGGGGATTATCTGAAGTTTGCTCAGATGTTATTAAATAAAGGAGAGTATGAAGGTAATAGATACCTAGGCAAAAAGACTGTCGAATATATGACTGCTAATCACATGGGTTCTGAAAGTGCTGATGAGGGATTAACTAACTTATTTAATATGCTTGGAAGCGGTTATAAGGTTAGAGGTATGGGATTTGGTATTACAGGATCAGTTGTTGTGAATCCTGCTCTTTCAGGATTACCGGTTTCAGAAGGTGTTTACAGCTGGGGTGGTGCAGCAAGTACTCATTTTTGGATAGATAACAAAGAAGACCTTATAGGTATTGTTCATACTCAACTTTTACCTGACGGAACGTATCCAATTAGAGAGCTTATGCAATTGGCCACCTATCAAGCAATAATTGATTAAAGAAAATTTATAATTTTTAATCGTTCGCATGAAAACGAACTAATTTCTCGCCAATTTCTTTGTACATTATGAAGGGGTTATGCTCCACTTCAACAGCTTGTTCTTTAAAGGCATAGGATTCTTTAATTAATACCTACTGCAAATCCCCAATAGTTATAGCCAGCAATCTTTGGAGTGCTTGGAAGATACATTTGATCTAGTTCAACAATCTTAAAGCCAGAGTCTTTAAGTATCGAAGGAATGTTTCTATTTATGTGGCAACCCCCAGCAATTTTTCCCCAGAAAGGATCAATTCTAGATTGCCACTTTGCAATATTCGCATCAGGGGCTATACCATGCTCACAAAAAATTAATTTACCGGTATTTTTTAATACCCTCTTTATCTCTATATTTGCCCTTACAACTTCAGGAATCGTACACATAGTGTAAGTGATTAATACAGTATCAAAATGGTTATCTGGAAGAGGGATTTCTTCAGCTCCACTTGATATAAAGTTAACTGACAAACCTTCCTCTTCAGCCGTTTTTCTTGCCATGACACTTAACTCTTCAGAAGGATCAAGGCCCCAAATCTGAGAAATTTTTGATTTATCATAAAAAGGTAAATTCAGACCCGACCCTATTCCCACCTCCAAGACAATACCTTCGGCATGAGGAACAACTTTTTTTCTTTGATACTGAATTGGTTTTGAACCACAGGCGCAATTTAAAAATTTTGGCAGAATATATTTATCATATAAACTCATTATTCCAATCTAATACTTGGTGTCACTAAAGGCAAATAAACTATGAAAGAAAATCTACAAAACAAGGTTTGTTTAATTACAGGAGCAACAAATGGAATAGGTGAAGAGGCTGCAAAACAAATTGCTTTAATGGGGGCTGAGATTGTATTCATTGCTAGAAATCAAACAAAAGCTAACCAACTAAACGAAACCATTAAGTCTTTAACGGGTAGAGAATCAACGCCAATAATTGCTGATCTTTCTTCACAGTCAGAAGTAAAGAAAGCGGCAGAAGAGTTTTTGTCTCTTAATAAACCCCTTCATATACTCTTAAACAATGCTGGGATAATGAATACAAGTCGTAGAGAAACTGTAGACGGACTTGAAGAAGTTTTTTCCGTAAATCACTTGGCTTACTACACTTTAACTTTGCTTTTAATGGACAAATTAATAGCTTGTGGGCCTGGGAGAATTGTGAATGTAGCTTCCGGAGCCCACATGTTTATTAAAGAAATAAATTTTGAAGATCTGCAATCAGAAAAAGAATATAAAACCATGCATGTTTATGGGCAGTCAAAATTGGCCAATATTCTATTTACTAGAGAGCTATCTGACAAAGTTCAAGGTAAAGGTATAACGGTAAATTGTCTTCATCCGGGATTTGTTAATACAGGCATTGGTTCAAATAATAGCCCAACTTTGGGAAGGATACTTATGGCCTTGGCTAGACCTTTTAGCAGAAAAACTGATAAAGGAGCCGAAACATCTATATTCCTCTGTACCTCGCCTGAAGTTGAGGGTTTATCTGGGGAATATTACGTAGATTGCGAAGTTAGTAAAATCTCTGGGCCTGCAAAAAGTAAAGATAATGCAGAAAAACTTTGGAACATAAGTTCAAAACTAACGGGCATAAACTTACATAACTGATATTGGGTCAATATCAAGCGACCATCTAACTTTCTTACTTGTGGAAGGCCTATAGAGAAGAGCCTGACTTAAATCTAGAAATTCATGTAGAGACTTCCTATTGGTTGAGAACACATTTACTTCCCATCTAAAAACACCAGATTTTTTTTCCATTATCGATGGCAATGGACCAACCAGGCGTAATTCTTTTGACAAAGCTCCATTCTTTTTAATAGAAATCAGAAGATCATTTATAAAATCTCTTGAAATGTAGCTATTTGGAGATTCAGCTTGAATTTTAGCTTGAAAGGAAAAAGGGGGAGTTTTCGCAGACTTTCTCTCTTCTAGTAAAGTTAATGCAAATGTCTCGTAGCTTCCCGTTATCAGTTCTTCTATTTGAGGATGTTCTGGGCAATAAGACTGGAGAATCACTTTACCTGGCTTCTTATCTCTTCCTGCTCTGCCTGCCACTTGAGTCATTAATTGAGCTACTCTTTCACTGCCCCTGAAATCTGCACTAAATAAACCCGAATCTGCATCCAAAATACCGACAAGAGTTACATCTGGGAAATGATGCCCTTTTGCTAATAATTGTGTACCTAGAAGAATCATGGGCTTGCCCTCTTTTATGGAACTTAGGTAAGAATTTAAAGAATCCTTCTTCTTTGTTGTATCACTATCTATCCTTAAAACTGGAAATTTAGAAAAACGCTTCTTTAAGAATTCTTCTACTCTTGCCGTTCCGTATCCATATGATTGAAAATCATTTGCAGAGCATGAAGGACAAGATTTAGGTTTCTCTTTTTGCGCCTCACAATGATGACAGTGTAATCTAAGAGGGCTTGTGTGTACTGTCATGTGTGCATCACATCTCTCACAATTTGAAACCCATCCACAAGATCTGCATATCAATGAAGGAGCATAACCTCTTCTGTTTAAGAAGATTAAAACTTGATTGCCTTTAGTTAATTCTTCTTCTGTAAGGCCCACAAGTTCATCGCTCAAACCTTCGTGAAGTTCTTTGCCTCTAAGTCCCACAGGTATGTACTTTGGTAACTTTGCTCCAGTAGCACGTTTGGTTAAATTAAGAACTTTATATTTATCAACCAGAGAATTATTTAAAGTTTCTAGAGAAGGCGTAGCTGAAGCCAAAACAATAGGAATATTCTTGATCTTTGCCCTATAAAGAGCCATGTCTCTTGCAGAATATCTAAAACGTTCAGCTTGCTTAAAAGATAAATCATGCTCTTCATCAACAACTATTAAGCCTATGTTTTTCATAGGCATAAAAATACTAGATCGAGTTCCTATAATTATATCAACTAGTCCTTTTGAAGCTCCTAGCCAAGCATCTAATTTTTCTCTTTCATTTTTAGCTGAATGAAATGAAAGGACCCTTTCTCCAAAATACCTCTTGAACCTTTCTTCTGCTTGTGGTGCAAGCCCTATTTCTGGAATTAATACGAGAGCCTGCCTTCCTTGTGAAATTATATTCTTAATAGCTTGTAAGTAGACTTCAGTTTTTCCACTGCCTGTAATGCCATTCAACAAGAAAACTGTATTGCCATCTTTAGCTTTATTTAACGAATCAACTGCATATTGCTGTTCTTCGTTTAGCTTCTTCTTTCCGGAACCGACTGAAGATTTATCTTGCTTCTTATACGGAGTTAACTCTCTTGTGTATTTTGAGATTAAGCCTTTAGTTAATAAAGCATTCAAGGCTGAACTTGATATTCCATAAGCTTTAGCTGAAATTTGAGAGAACTCTTTTTTCGATCTAAACAATTCTAAGGCTTTTCTTTGAATAGGAGCTCTTGATAATTCTGCTAAATCAAAAAACTCTCCTTTGTTAGTTAATTCAAAGAACTTTGCTTCGAGAAATTTTGCCTCCTTGCCTTTTCTTAATGATGGAGGGAAAAAATAAGAAATTACTTCACCCAAAGGGTGGTGATAGTAACGCGAAGCCCAATCGGCTAGCTCTAATGATTCTTTATCCAATAAGGGTTCTAAATCTAATATCTCTTTGATGTATTTATATTTTCTTTCCTTGTTACCTTTTTCGGTATCTATTTTCCAAACAACCCCGACCAAAGTTCTTTTCCCGAAAGGAACAATGACGCGGGAACCAGGCTTAGGAGGGTTGGAATGTAAATCTTTAGGCAATAAATAAGAGAACTTCTCTAATAGAGGTATAGGCACCAAAACTTCTATTAAATTACTAGACATGGGCTTATTCTAAACTCATTAAAGCAATTTTATGCATTTGCCTTGCCTTCTTGGTCTGGTATAGTGCGCGCTCTAATTTTTAAAGAATTAAAGAGTAAGAAATGCGCGAAGCTATACATCCAGAATATAAGGCAGTGACAGCAACTTGTAGTTGCGGTAATGCAATAGAAATTAAATCTACACTAACAGATAACATTCAACTTGATGTATGTTCTGAGTGTCACCCTTTTTACACAGGCAAACAAAAACTTGTTGATACCGGTGGAAGAGTAGATAAATTTAGAAAACGTTTCGGAAACAAATCAAAAACTGTCCCTGTAGCAGAAACTCCTGCTGAAGAAGTAGTTGCTGAAGAAGCAGTTGAGGAAGAAACTCCTGCTGAAGAAG
>DQKS01000075.1 GCA_015660645.1 Gammaproteobacteria bacterium | reverse complement strand
TCTGTAGTCCATCCATCAAATCTTAGTGTGAAAGCTCTATTAACATACAAAGCTTTTTTCTTGCTCTCAGGGTGAGTGATTATTACTGGATGTATTGCATCTTGGGTCGCCAATTCAGGATTTCTTATCCTGCCTTTTGATAATTTTGAGTAACCAGAATCTTCTCCAAAAACATGCCTACTTGAATGAATAGCATTCAAACCTTCTAGAGTTTCTTTCATGCCATTTGATAAGCTCTCATAAGCTTTATACATACTAGCAAACAGAGTATCACCTCCGTTTCTAGGCGTTTCTTTGGCTAACAGTATTGATCCTAGTGCCGGTATCTGATCATAAGAATGATCGGTGTGCCATTCACCACCAATATTCCCTTTTTGATCTGGCTCTTTCCTTACTTCTGCTATCTGGTCGTATCCATCAACTTTAGCAAAGAAGCGATTTATATTAATCTTTCCCCATTGTTCGGCAAACCTAATGTGCTCTTCTGGAGCTAAATTCTGATCCCTAAAAAAAATTAATCCATTCTCAACAAATGCATCCCTGATCTCATTAAACAATGAGTCAGGAACTTTTTTAGAGAGATCTACACCTTGAATTTCAACTCCTACATTACCTATAATTGGTTTTATATTTACTTTGTTCATTATAAATATTTTAAAAAGAATAAACCCTGAAGGTCAGCTACCACTCTGCCGTATTCATTCTTACCGTCGAAAGCATGATCTTCTTCCGAGAATATATGAATCTCTGAAGGAACTTTATTTGCTATTAGCTTTTCGTATAGATCATTTGTATCCCGAAGACTAACTACATTATCCTTAGAACCATGAATTAGCATGGTGGGAACATAGTCCTTATTTATATAGTTTATGGGACTAGCTTTATCATAATCACTTTGTTTAGCTTCTCCACCCATTAAAGCTAAGAAAGCATTGTCTAATGGATCAGCATTATCTAATTTCTTAATTCTCGCTGGTGGGTATATTGCGCAAATCGCCTTAACATGAGAAGACTCATTATTATTACCGCCTTGTCCTTCAAAAATCTTATTCTTAGCTCCAGCCATTAATGCAAGATGTCCTCCTGCTGAATTACCGCTTATCCCTATTCTTTCAGGGTCTATGCCTAAACTTTCTGAATTAGCCCGTAAATACCTTAGAGCACAATTAACATCTTGTATCTGGGCAGGCCAAAATGCCTCTGTAGATAAACGATAAGAAGTTGAAAGAGTTACTAAGCCTAGTCGTGCTAATAAAATTGCGTAACCTCTTAATTGAGTTCTATCGCCTTCTCTCCATCCGCCTCCATGGACAATTAATAAAGCAGGTCGTTTTATGTCATCAATTGGAGGTAAGAATAAGTCTGCCTCTAAGGGCATATCACCTGCATTTCCAATAACAATGCCATCTTGAATCTTTACTTGACCATCTTGAATCTTCATAAATTCTTATACTACCTACTAAAAAAAAGGCACCATTAATCAGATGCCTTTTTTTTAGATCCTTCTCTATGAAGAGCGGCTATTCCAGACGCTTAAAATAATAAGCAAAGCAATAATTACTCCCAAACCTTCCGATCCTAGAGCTGTTACAACTCCTTCCACATTCCCCAATATGCCACCTAAGAAAGGTGCATTTGGACCAAACAGTATCGCAACTAGAATTGCAACGGCAACTACAAGTCCTAGTATCTTAGTTACTTCCCATAACCAATATTTTATATTGTTAAATAAATCAGTCATTTGAACCTCTTATTTTCTATTCTAAAAAAAAAGAAGGGGGTACCTTAGAGGCCCCCCTTCTTAAATAGTTAAGTTCGAGACTTATCTATAAAGGTCAAGTAGGACAGCCAATACAACCAATCCAACAATTCCTTCACCACCTAGAGTATTTACTAAACCTAGTAAGTTACCAAGTACATCGCCTACAAAAGCAACATCCCCGAAAACAACTCCAGCTGCTACACCCAAACCAACAAGAGATACAACGATCCCTGTTAGCGAGCCAATTACGTCTCTCAACATATTTAAAGCATTCATATTTCACCCATTTTTTAGCTAAACAAATGCCCAGATAAATTCTGGACAATATCATTTAACAGTAAAGAAGGAATTAACTCAATGGTCACCTAACACAAATTTTTAACTTTTACAAATAATTCTACTCTTCAATACCTTTCATTGTTAAACGAATTTTTCCCTGACGATCTACTTCAAGAACCTTAACTTTTATTTCTTCACCTTCCTTTAAATGGTCAGTAACTTTCTCTACTCTTTCTTCTGCAATCTCTGAGATGTGAACAAGTCCATCAGTACCTGGCATGATTGTCACGAAAGCACCGAAGTCCATGATATTTGCAACTTTACCCGTGTAAATTTTATTTACTTCAGGTACTGCTGTGATTTCTTCTACTCTACTAAGAGCTGAAGCTCTTGATTCAGGAGTATCCCCATAAATCGTAACCTTTCCATCATCTTCTACTTCAATGATAGCTCCAGTCTCAGCTGTTAGAGCTCTGATGGTTTCTCCGCCTTTCCCAATCACGTCACGTATCTTCTTGGTGTTGATATGAATAACTACTGCCTGAGGGGCTTTATCGGATAGTTCTTCTCTGGATGAAGAAAGAACTTCATTCATTTTTTCAAGAATATGTGCTCTTGCTTTTTCTGCTTTTTCCAAAGCAACTTCAAATATTTCTTCAGTGATGCCATCAATCTTAATATCCATTTGTAGGGCTGTTATACCTTCTGAAGTTCCAGCAACTTTAAAATCCATATCTCCTAAATGGTCTTCGTCTCCTAAGATGTCTGTAATCACAGCAAAACCCTCTTCTTCTTTTACAAGGCCCATTGCTATCCCTGCAACTGGCGATCTAACCGGTATTCCGGCGTCCATAAGAGCTAAGCTTGAACCACAAACGCTGGCCATTGAACTAGAGCCATTAGATTCTGTTATTTCAGATACCACCCTTATGGTGTAAGGAAAATCTTCTGGACTAGGCAAAACAGCTTCTAAAGCCCTTCTGGCAAGTTTTCCATGGCCTATTTCTCTCCTTTTTGGGCCAGACATAAAACCTGCTTCACCAACTGAATAGGGAGGAAAGTTATAGTGAAGCATGAATTGGTCTTTAAACTCCCCTTCAATAGCATCAATAAGTTGAGCTTGTCTTGGAGAACCTAAAGTTGCAGTGACAATGGCTTGTGTTTCACCTCGAGTAAACAATGCTGAGCCGTGAGTATTCTTAAGAACTCCTGTTTCAACAAATATAGGCCTGACCGTGTCCAAGTCTCGTCCGTCTATTCTGGCCTCACCTTTAATAAGCTTCGTTCTTACAATTTTCTTTTCTATTTTTTTAACCGCATCCATTAAGTCAGATTTTTTTGGAGAATCATCGTCTTCAGATATCATGGATTTAACGATTGTGTCTTTTACGCTATTTAGAGATTGAACTCTTTCTTGTTTGTCCTGGAGTTTATAAGAGTCAGCTATAGCCTCAGAGTATGACTCTTCAACAGAAGCTAAAAGATCCGTGTCTAAGACTTTGGGCTCATATTCATAACTTGGTTTTCCAACATCTTTTGCCATTTCTTTAATGGCCTCGATTACTCCTTGCATTTCTTGTTGGGCAAACAGGATACCTCCTAACATCTGGTCTTCTGATAACTCTTTAGCTTCAGATTCCACCATAATTACTGCGGAATCACTTCCAGCTATAACCATATCCAAATCAGACCCTTCCAATTCACTTCGTGTTGGGTTGATGCAATATTGACCATCTATAAATCCTACTCTTGCAGCTCCAAGCGGTCCATTGAATGGGAGGCCTGATATGGCAACAGCAGCAGAAGCCGCTATGAAAGATAAAATATCAGGATCTACGTCTTTATCCGATGACATAACTGTGCAAATAACTTGTACTTCATAGAGGAAATCTGAGTTAAAAAGAGGTCTTAGCGGTCTATCTATAAGACGCGACGTAAGAGTTTCTTTTTCAGTAGGTCTCCCCTCTCTTTTAAAGAAGCCACCTGGAATCTTTCCTGTAGCATAAGTTTTTTCTTGATAGTTGACCGTTAAAGGGAAAAAATCTTGATGATCGCCCGGTGCTTTTCCTACAACCACAGTTGCTAATACTTGTGTGTTCCCGCAAGTTGCTAACACTGCGCCAGTAGCTTGTCTGGCCACTTTTCCTGTTTCTAATAGAATCTCTTCATTCCCTAAATTGACTGTTTTTTTATAACTTTCCATAATATTTATTTAATAATTAGTTTAATGTCTAAATTAGACACAATTGAATTCTGTTGTGTTTTGATGAATGGATCTATCTACGTAAACCAAGATCAACCAAAAGTTTTTTATAGACCTCAGGTTTATCACCTTTAATGTAGTCAAGAAGCTTCCTTCTTTGATTTACCATCCTTATAAGACCAGTTCTGGAATGATGATCCTTTGCATTATCTTTAAAATGAGACTGCAAAGCGTTGATGTTTGCTGTCAATAAAGCAATCTGAACTTCAGGAGAACCAGTGTCAGTCTCCGTGCGTCTAAAATTTAATACTATCTCTTTCTTATTTTCTCTACTTAATGCCAAAATGTTTCCTCTTATTATAAGGGAGTATTCTATATGGATGGATTACTTAAAAGCCTCTTTGCGGAGACTATATTTGATGAATCTATACTTCCAATTCCTACAAATAAACCTTTATCTGCGTATATTCTTACTATTCCTTTTATATCTTGGCGGGCATTATAGTCTACTAGCTGACCATTCCTAATCTTTTTTGTATCTATTTTATCTAAATGTATTTCTGGTATATGCCGTAGCAATGTATCGTATGGCACCAATGCTTTTCTACATTCTTCAATATCAACACTTTCCAAATCTACAAGGTTGTCTTTAGTTACATCACCAACTCTTGTTCTTCTAAGGTCTATGACCGTTGCCCCAGTCGATAAATCTTCACCTAGATCTTCTATTAAAGCCCTAATGTAAGTCCCTTTCGAACATGAAACTCGTATTTTTGCTTTGTCTCCTTGGCAAAATAAAAGTTCTATATTAAATATGCGCACTTCTCTAGATTGTCTTGAAAAATACACTCCTTTCCTTACCCAAGCATAGAGAGGCTTGCCCTTATATTTAATAGCAGAAAACATAGGCGGAACCTGCTGATGTGCTCCTTGAAATTTTTTTAAAGATTTCATTAATGCTTTTTTACTTAGCTTAAATGGTTTTTTATAGATTTCTTCTCCTTCTAAATCACCCGTACTTGTCTGCAAACCAAATAGAATTTCTACTTCATATTCTTTAGATTGGTCTGATACGTAATTACTAAATTTAGTTGCTTCACCAATACAAAGAGGAAGAACTCCTGTTGCTAAGGGATCAAGAGTCCCACAATGACCTATTTTTTTAATTTTAAGAATTTTTCTTAAGCTGTAAACACAACTAGCAGAACTACGACCAGAAGGCTTATCAATGAGGAGAAAACCATTCATTCTTCAAAAACTAGAAATTTCTTCCTTAAAGTTTATTTCTGGGGTTCTACGCATATTTAGTCTTTTACTCAAAGTACTTCTTATAAAACCTTTTACTTTATCAAGACCAATTAATAAATCTTCATTATCTACTTTGGTAAAACTATTAGAAGACGAATAGTAAATGAACGCTTTTTTTAAATCAGAACTAAGCTCAACTTTAATAATTGTTATGCCTACTAATCTTGGGTCTCTTACTTCTGTAGAAAAGATTTTTGCAACTTCCGAGTGTATTAAATCTGAAACTCTGTCTGAACGCTTAAAATCTAAAGAAGGCATTAATTAATCTAATGTTCTCTTTAATTCTATTCGGTCAAATACTTCAATCTTGTCTCCCACCTTAACGTCTTTATAATTCGCTACTCCTATTCCGCATTCAGTTCCCATAGGTACTTCATTTGCATCATCCTTAAATCGTTTTAAAGAATCCAATTGGCCTTCAAAAATTACAATACCCTCTCTAATAACACGAATGGGTTTTGTTCTCTTTATTGTGCCTTCAATCACCATCGAACCGGCAATCAAACCAAATTTAGGAGATTTAAACAGGTCTGTTACTTCTGCAGTACCCAGGATTTCTTCTTTTACTTCTGGGGCAAGGCGACTTTCAACAGATTTCTTTATCCCATCAATAAGGTCATATATGATTGAGTAATAAAGTATTTCTATAGATTCTTTTTCAGCAAGTTTCTTAGCTGCACCGTCTGCCCTAACGTTAAAACCTATAACGAAAGAACTAGTTGTTAAAGCTAAATTTATGTCGTTAGTATTAATTGCTCCCACGGCCTCATGAACAAGATTTATTTTTACTTCGTCATTTTCTAGATTCTTTACTGAGCCAATGATAGCTTCAAGCGAACCATGAGTATCTGCCTTAACAACTATATTTAATATAGTATGATTAGCTAATTCAGACTCAAATAACATTTCTAAATTTGAAATTTGATTCCTAGCTAGACGAACTTCTCTTGCTTTCTTGATTCTTTCAGCCGATATTTCTTTTGCCATTTTCTCGCTTGTTACCACAACAAACTCATCTCCTGCTTTTGGTGGAGAGTCTAAACCACTAATCAAAGCGGGAACAGAAGGTCCTGCTTCTTTCAAAATACTACCATTCTCATCAAGTAAACTTCTTACTTTCTTAGTTTGTTCTCCTACAAGAATACTATCGCCTTTCTTTAAAGTGCCCTTTTGTACAAGTATCGTAGCTACTGCTCCATGTCCTTTCTCAATAGTTGAATCTAAAACAACTCCAAAAGCAGGACCTTGATGGTGGGCCTTCAGCTCTAAGACTTCTGCTTCTAAAGCAACAGCCTCCAGTAATTCTTTTACACCTTCTCCTGTTAATGCTGAAATAGGTATAAATTGAGTATTTCCGCCCCAATCTTCAGGAATTAATTCTTTATTTGATAATTCTGTCTTTACTTTTTCAAGATCTGCTTCTTCTCTGTCCATTTTATTAACAGCCACAACAATAGAAACTCCTGCAGCTTTTGCATGACTGATTGCTTCTTCAGTTTGAGGTTGCAATCCATCGTCAGCGGCTACTACTAAAATTACAATGTCAGTGGAATTAGCACCTCTTGCTCTAACTTCCGAGAAAGCAGCATGCCCTGGAGTGTCAATAAAAGATATTATTCCATGAGCAGTATTGGCTTGATAAGCACCAATTTTTTGAGTAATACCTCCGTCTTCTCCTTCTGCAACGTTACTGTTTCTAATAAAATCTAATAGCGTTGTTTTGCCATGATCTACATGGCCTAATACTGAAACAACTGCATTTCTAGGAGTTTCCTCCCCTTCATAAATTACTAACTCCATCAGTCTATCTTCCACTTCTTCTTCTTCAGCAGGCTCACCTTTGTGCCCTAATTCTTCAGTAACTAAAATAGCTGTATCTTGGTCTAAAGGCTGATTAAGATTAGCCATAACCCCCATATCCATTAATTTCTTAACCACCACAGCTCCTTTCACAGAAAGACCCTGAGCTAAATCGCTAACAGTGATGGTCTCTGGTATTTGAATGGTTTTAGCAACCAATTCTGTAGGTTTCTCAAAGCCATGCTGAGAGTCTGCTTTAACTAAAAAGCTCTCACCCTCTAATTCTCTTTGTTCTTTTTTAGATAAGAGAGTTTTTGGTTTTGATATCTGTTTATTTTGATTTAAAGTTGATACAGTAGTTTTGGTTCTTTCAG
>DQKS01000049.1 GCA_015660645.1 Gammaproteobacteria bacterium | reverse complement strand
ACTGGAATAACTTTTTCTACCTTGTTTGTAGTTTATACAGCCGCCTCGATCACATCAACTTTTCTAGTGACTGCCGGAACTTTTGGTGCAATGAGCTTTTATGGTTATACCACGAAAAAAGATCTTACCTCTTGGGGTAGCTTTCTATTCATGGGACTAATCGGGATAATCATTGCATCTCTCGTGAATATCTTTCTACAAAGCCCAATGATGCACTGGATCATAACCTATGCTGGTGTTCTTATTTTTGTTGGGTTAACCGCATATGACACGCAGAAAATCAAAGAAATGAATATTCTCGGTAATGAAGGGACAGACGAAGATACCAAAGAAGCCATTAGAGGTGCACTGACCCTATATCTTGATTTTATAAATCTATTTCTCATGCTCCTCCGTATAATGGGAGATAGAAGGTAATCAGGCTTAATATTTCTTTAATAGTTCACTTAACAACCACAGAAACCCTCTTCGTTTGAAAGGGGTTTATTTATATAACTTGCCACACCTCTCTTACCGTTAGATTTTTCTCTTCATTGAAATTGATATATCTTAACGAAAAATAACTTCTCACTCTGAGACTTTAGTTAATTTTTCAATATTTTTCTCTCAACAGTTGATTTTTATTGAATTTTTACCGTAATAACAATTAGAAGCATTACCTTAATTCTATTCAAAATATAATAATAATTAATCAATTTTTATATATAGTTTTTTATGAATTATATTGATAATTCCATTCACTCCTTTCCTACTGATATACAAGGAACGAAAAAAATAGAGAGACCGTTAGTTATACTACCAACATTTAATGAAGCAGATAATATTATCCAGATTTTAAAAGCTATAGAAGTGCTGCCTGTGCAAGTATCTATCCTTGTCGTGGATGATTCATCACCTGATGGTACGGCAGAGATGGTGATCAACTACCCCTCTTTCGGAAAAAATATTTTTCTTTTAAAAAGACCTATGAAAAGTGGATTGGGCTCAGCTTACAGAGAAGGATATCAGTGGGCATTAAAAAATGGTCATGATATTTGCATACAAATGGACAGTGACTTCTCCCATAACCCAAATGATATTCCCCGTCTTCTGAGAGCAGTTTCTAATGGGGCAGACATAGCTATTGGCTCGAGATACTTAAATGGGATCAGCGTTGTAAATTGGCCACTACACCGTCTCTTTCTAAGCCTTTGGGCTGGAGTGTATACGCGCTTCGTCACCAGAATGCCATTATCTGACCCAACAGCTGGATTCAAAGCTATTCATGGAAAACTACTTAAGAAACTTATTAAAGATAATATAAATAGTGATGGGTACGGGTTTTTAATCGAAATAAAATATTTTGCATGGAAAAATGGATTCACTATAAAGGAAATACCTATCATTTTTACTGAACGACGAAATGGACAATCAAAGTTAAACTTTTCCATTAAGGTTCAATCTGCAATACTAGTCATGCAGATAGGGTTAGGTCGAGTATGGGATTTTTATGCCAATTCAAGATTCAGCTTTATTAAGAGCTCTTCTTTTAAATTGAGAGGACTCGCTCACGAGAAAAAGACGTAAACTATCATATGCTATCGATTTCCCTGCCTCACATTTTAAATACATATACAGACCTAATTTACCAGCAGGAAGCCATCCAATAGATGAGTGAACCTGCCAGTAATATTGTTCTTTAGCAGTGGATTTTTCTTTGATAAAAAGGGCCATACCTTCATTAGCTTTTGCTAATGGAACCTGCCCATATGATTTCTTTCCGTCGACAAGGGTACTCACTTCAAGCACAGGTGCAAAAAACTTATCTCTAGAGGCGAATTTTTTTGTAGACCAAACTAATACGATAAGATGGGGTTTTTCAAGTTCAATTTGTCCAAGAGAACTTTGTAGAATCATATCATTATTTGCAGAAGATTTAGCGAGCAACGAATACTTTTCTGTAAAATGATGATCGTTTATTGGAGTAAAGCTTCCTGCTCCCGAATGAATTTTCCAATCGGCTGTTATTTCAAAATCATTTGTCAAAAGAGATGTCGAATTAATCTCATCTAAATAGATTAACTTTCTATCTTCAGAAATAATATTAAAATTTACTTTACCTTGCCAATTATAAAAAACAGGCAAATTTTGATTATGGAACCGGACTTTATAATCTTCAATATTCAATCTATTTTCAACAAGTAGTTTTATTCCTCCAAGTTGGTTATCAGCAATAATATTCTGCAGATTCTTTTTATAAATACTTCTGGCATAGAGATAGTTTCTCGAGTCGGCAACAAGAAGTAAATCATTATTCTTTATCTGACTTTTTATATTTTTCTTATAAACATTTGCGTTAAATGTTTTTATTGAAGGGTAATAATGCGAAAATATTTCAACTAAAGATACAGTAGCATATAGACCCATCAAAGAATAACCAACCCAATTAAATGAAATTGAAGGATTGATTAAACCTCTCAAGCTTTTTCCAAACCAAAGAACACCACCCACAAAGAAAATTAAAAGTAAAGGAAGGTTAAATAAATAAACTCTTGGATACCAAGCTAAACCAGACACCAAGCTAACAATGTAGGAAGTAAGCAAAATAGTTACAGGCAACAAACGGTAAGAACGGGCACAGGTTTTGTCAAAAAATATTCCAACAAAAATAAATGGAATAAAGTAAATTAACGGCCCTGAAAATATTTTAAGAAACAAATTTGGGACAAAATTAATCAGTGTGTCCCATGAAGATGAATAAACTTTAGAGGTTTTATAATATTCGGCCGACGACCCCATCATTTGACCTATGAGAGGAAAATATGAAAGGACTGAACAAAGACCCATTGATAAAAATACTCCGAAAAAGTGGTAGAGTTTTTTACGGCATAAGCGAGCATCTATAAAAAAATCAGCTCTTAACTTAGGAAGGGATAAAACAAAAAGAATCCAAAGACCCAGGCCAAGGATAAATATTACGGCCAATGGCATCGTGTAGACTAATAAAAAACCACTTAAAAATAAAAGCAAACACCACTTAAAATATTTTTCCGTTTTTAAAATTTGCAGAGTTGCGTATATCGACAGTGTCGAGAAAAACATCATAAAGCTGTATCCGCGAGCAGTTTGAGAATAATAGATGTGGATAGGGCATACAACAACTGCTAAAAGTACAAATTGAGCAACAACTTTAGATATAAAAATTTCTTTAGCTATCTTATACACAAACCAAAGGCACGCAATTCCCGCAACGAATGCGGGGAATCTAATAGCCAGCTCATTTTCCTCTCCAAACAACAGAACCATAATACGTAATACGATGGTATGGAAAACGTGATGTCCTCCTAGGCTTCCAAGAGACCATGTGGTAACAATAGATTCAATGGGAGTATATACCCATGAAAGAAGCACTTCATTTTCATCCCCTCCACCCAAAGCCCTATCCAACTGATAAGCTCTAAGCACAACACCAAGACTAATAAGAACTGTTAAAACTAACATAAATATTCAGGACTCCGCTTTATTGAGAGGGTTGCTTTTAAAATGAACATGAATATCTCAATTAAAATAATGTCAGTGATAGTTGACTCAGGCTAAATACCATAACAGAAGCAATGGACTCACACCCAGTTAATAGAAAAATATACATGTATATAATGAATAATTATATTCTCACACCTTGACTTTATCAATTTCTAGTCCCATATATTTATTAGAAAGCGGCAGACCGGTCTCCCGCAGCTTAGTCCAAAGTTAATATTTTTAACGCACGCCTCGGTTTGGTTTTTTTGTTGCGAATACAAAAATGGATCCAGGCAGCTCTAAAAAGGAGACAACTACCATGACGTATAAAAACTTATTTCCAATACAACCTTATTCTTACAACAAACCTGACCTTCACAATACCGACTACCCTTTCTTCACAGTCGGCAAGGATATGGACGAGTTCATAAATCCATTGAACCTAGATTTTTTTGGGAACAGCTTTATTGACTTTCGTCCGTTAAAACAGGATCGATTTCCTAAGGTTGATATTTCCGAAACCAAAGACAATTTTCTTATAACCGCTGATCTACCTGGAATCGATGAGAAAAATATCAACATCACATTGGATGACGGAATGCTCACCATCAAGGGTGAGAAAAAGACCGACACAGAAGATAAACAAGGTAAGTTTTACAGTAGAGAGCGGTCCTACGGAGGATTTCAAAGGAGCTTTGAAGTTCCTACAATAATTGACGAAAATAAAGTAGGCGCTTCTTTCTCTAATGGGGTTTTAAAAGTTAAAATGCCAAAAACTCCAGAAGCGAAAAAGGAAGTGAAAAAAATTCTAATCAACAGTTGATAGAAATTTAGAAGAGATCTACTTTCATTTCCTTTTTATACTGGTGCGATTTCTACACCTCTCTCCCTAATTTGTGGAGAGGGGTTACCTGTATCATGCTTCTCGCAAGTTTTTGATCGCCTTTTTATAATCCTTACTATTAAAAATAGCCGACCCTGCAACAAGGACACTGGCTCCTGATTCTT
>DQKS01000068.1 GCA_015660645.1 Gammaproteobacteria bacterium | reverse complement strand
GCTTTTGAAATATCTTTTTCTAGGATTGAAATTCTTAGTGGTTCTTTAGAGCCACCGTAGATAACTGCTGGCACTGAGCCACCTCTTCTTAACAACCTGCTTGAAGATTTCCCTTGTATCTCTCTATTCTCAGCCTTTAAACTTACTTGGTCACTCATCTCTTATCTCCATCTTTACAAGAACATTGCACTTATAGATTCTTCATTACTCACTCTTCTAATTGCCTCTGCTAAAGTCGGTGCCATAGTGATTACTCTTATCTTTTTACAGGCTTGTGCCTCTTCAGAGAGCGGTATGGTATCCGTTACAACCAATTGATCAAGCATTGATTGAGATATTTTTTCAATTGCGTTACCGGATAAGACGGGATGAACTATATATGCGTAGACTTTAGAAGCACCTTTTCCTTTCAAAGCTGAGGCTGCATTACATAAAGTCCCTGCAGTATCAGCTATATCATCAATAATAATGCAGTCTTTATTTTTAACCTCTCCAATGACATTCATAATTTCAGATTTATTAGCCTCGTCTCTTCTTTTATCAATAATAGCTAAATCAGAAAGTCCTAGTACTTTAGCAAGCGCCCTTGACCTTACTACTCCACCAACATCAGGAGAAACAACCAACTGTTTGCCTAAATTCATTTTTAAGATATCATCTCTCATAACTTTTGTTCCATAGACATTATCAACCGGTATATCGAAGAAACCCTGAATTTGCTCAGAGTGCAATTCTACTGTTAAGACACGATCTATACCTGACCTTTCTAGAATATCAGCCATAACTTTAGCGCTAATTGGAACTCTCTCTGATCTTACCCTTCTATCTTGTCGCGCATAACCGTAGTAGGGTATAACAGCCGTAATCCTCCCAGCTGAAGATCTTTTAAGTGCATCTACCATAATTATAAGTTCAAGAAGATTATCTCCCGCTGGAGCACAAGTAGGTTGAATTAAAAAAACATCTTTTCCTCTAACATTTTCTTCTATACCGATACTGATTTCACCGTCACTGAAGGTATCTACCTTAGCTTCTCCTAGTTTCATCCCTAGTTCTTTAGAAATCGCTTCAGATAAAGCTCTATTTCCATTACCGGAGAATAAAACTAACCCATTTCTTTGAGAGTTCATCATAATTTTATTTCCTCATTAAACTTGGCTGGGGTGGATGGATTCGAACCATCGCATGGCGGCATCAAAAGCCGCTGCCTTACCGCTTGGCTACACCCCAATTCTATGGCGCGTATTTTATTCTATAATTTGTAATAAAGGTGAATGATCTAAACTTTTTACTAAAACGCCTTCTGGAACTTCTAATAGTTTTTCTTCTGCGTCCAGTTTTGAACTGCATTGTAAAAAAATTGCTCCTCCCGTCCCTGTTAATTGTGGAGAGCCTAATAGTTCAAGTTTTTCAAAGATAATATCTAATTCTTTATAGGTTTTTCTAGCCCATTCAGAGAAAGAGTTCATTCTTTTGCCATTTAAAAAATCTTTTTTAGAAATCAAATTTTTTGTATTATTCTCTATGCTATCAAAGGCTAATTTTGTACTTATCTTTGTTTTCGGCAATATAAGTAAGAACCAAGACTCTTTTAACATAATTGGAGATAAAATTTCACCTCTTCCTTCTGCCCAACTAGAAAAACCATTAATAAAGAAGGGAATATCAGATCCAAGTTTTAGGCCCAATTCTTGCAGTTGTTGTTTGCTGTAGTTTAAGCCCCAGATCTTATTAAGGGCTACTAGTGTAGTTGCTGCATCAGAGCTACCTCCGCCTAAACCATTTTGTAAAGGAATGTTCTTATTAAGTGTTATTTCTATCCCATGAGAAGTTTTTGAGTACTTTTTTAATAGCTCCGCAGCTTGTTTTACAAGGTTATTATTAATGGGTTCAGATTCATTTAAGATAATTTCATTTTCTTTTAGACTAAACTCTAGTTCATCAAAGAAATCTATAAGAGTAAAGTAGCTAGAAATATTATGGTATCCGTCAGTTCGTTTATCTAAAACTTGTAAGTGAAGATTTAACTTAGCTGGTGCTTTGATAGAAAGTTTACTCAAAATACTTTTTATTAATTATTTCTAACTTTACTTCATTATTTTCCATGATTATTCTTTTAGGTAGGTTGTAGTTGCTCACAGAACTAAAACCTTCAGGATAATTAATAATCCAGCCTGAAGTTAATACTTCTTTTTGACCTATTAAGATTTTTAGAAGATCTTTTAGAAGAATCGCCTTACCATTATGATTATATTTATAGCTTAAATCTATGCCAGTGAAAAGATCATCAAGATTTATAGTTTCATTAAGAAAAAAATTCATTTCTTTTTCAGGTAATAAAAAGTTTTTTCCAATTCTAAGTTTAATGGTATTGCTAGTTTTTTTAAATATAAAATAACCGCTTTCCTTGATATCACCGACTGAAGCCTTAAACTTGCCTTCGAGATTAAAATTTGATTCCAATTGAATACTTTTTAATCCTGAACTCTTTTGCATTTCCGGATTAGTAGTACAACTAATAAAAAAAAGAGTAGATATAATAAATAAAATTAATATTCTAAAGTTTAAATAATGGAAGTTCATAAATTAATATCAAATCTTGAAGGTTTCAGAGGATGATTGAAAGCATTTTATCGAAATTGTCGGAAATTTCTCGTAGGTACAGAGAAATTGAAGATCTTTTGAGTCAACCAGACGTAACAAGTGATCAAGATAATTACATCAGAATTTCGAAAGAATACTCTGATTTAGCTCCTGTTGTTATTTGTTATAGAGGTTATTTAGAAGCTCAAGAAAGTCTGGAAGAAGCAATGATTCTTTTAAAAGATGAAGATATTGATATGAGAGAAATGGCGGAAGGCGAGGTTGTAGAACTAAAGAAGAGGACCTTAGAGCTTGAAGGTGAAATTAAGAAACTTCTTTTGCCTAAAGATCCTGATGATTCTAAAGACGTATTTTTAGAAGTAAGAGCAGGAGCGGGCGGTGACGAAGCTGCCTTATTTGCTGGAGATCTATTCAGAATGTACTCGAGACTAGCTGAGCGTAATAAGTGGAAGATGGAAGTTATCAATATACGAGAAGGTGACCACGGGGGATATAAAGAGCTAGTTACGAGAATTGAAGGGACCGATGTTTATAAGCAATTAAAATTTGAAGCTGGTGTTCATAGAGTACAAAGAGTACCGACAACTGAGTCTCAAGGAAGGATTCATACATCTGCTTGTTCAGTTGCGGTTCTAGCTGAGATGGATGCTTTAGAAGAAGTAGTTATAGATAAAAATGATTTAAGAATTGATACCTTTAGGGCTTCTGGGGCAGGAGGGCAACATGTTAATAAAACAGACTCTGCTGTTCGCTTGACTCATGTTCCTTCTGGTATTGTTGTTGAGTGTCAAGACGGAAGATCACAACACAAGAATAAAGAAAAAGCTATGTCGCTTCTGAAAGCAAAACTTCTAAATTCTGAAAAAGAAAAAAAAGATGCAGAACAAGCTGAGAGCAGAAAAATAATGGTAGGTTCAGGTGATCGTTCTGAAAAAATTAGAACTTACAATTTTCCTCAAAATAGGATTACAGATCATCGTATTGAGATGTCTGTGCACAATCTAGCAGGTTTTCTGGATGGAGATATGGAAGTAATGATTTCTTCTCTACTAGAAGAAAATCAAGCTCGCGCCCTAGCAAATTTAGAAAAGAATACTACATGAGTAATCTTCGTGCTTTAGACCTATGGAAAGAGCAAGTTTTATTAAATAGAAATAAGAATTGTGAAAGTATTGATCTAGAACAAATGTTTCTTTCAGTTTTAGGTACGAATAGATCAGATTTTTACACTAAAAAACAATATCTAAGTACGGACAATAAAAGAGAACTATGTGAAATGATAAGCAGGCGAAATTCTGGAGAGCCACTGGCTTATATTTTAGGGAGAAAAGGTTTTTGGAATATAGATTTAATAGTTAACGAGCATGTTTTAGTGCCAAGACCGGAAACTGAAATTATTATTAAGCTAGTGCTAAATCTCTACGGCCAAAAGGCCATTCAAGTCTTAGATGCTGGTACTGGTAGTGGTGCAATAGCATTGGCACTAGCTTCTGAAAGAAAGAATTGGATTGTTTATGCTTTAGATAAGTCCCAAGAAGCATTAAATACTGCCCAAGTTAATATGCAAAATCTATGTTTGAATATTAATTTACTAAGATCAGACTGGTTGGATTCTGTTAAGTCACTTTCTCTAGACGTTATTACAAGCAATCCTCCTTACGTTTCTGAGAAAGATCCAAGACTAAAAGCTGACGGTGTTATCAAAGAGCCTTTAGAAGCTTTAGTATCCGATCATGAAGGACTCGCTGATTTAAATAAAATAATAAAGGAAAGCTTTAGATGTTTAGTTAATGGCGGAAGGTTTCTAGTAGAACATGCTCCCGAACAAAGTAATTTAGTAAAAGAATTTTTTAAAGAATCTAACTATACTGCTATTGAGGTTCATAAAGATCTTAATGGAGATAAAAGAATTTCAACCGGGATAAAACCGTAATTTATAAGGGAGAGGGGATTGTTTCTTAAGGGTTATCTAGAAGGTTATTATGGAAGATTAATGTCTTGGGAAGACAGATTAACTATATTACAAATGCTTTCGCAACTAGAAATGAATTTGTATATTTATGGACCTAAAGAAGATCCTTATCACAGAATAAAATGGTCTACACCTTATCCAGATCATGAATTACAAGAACTCAGAAATTTTAAAGAGGAGGCATCTAAATTTGGAATAAAACCTTATTTTTCTCTATCACCCGGTATGACTTATGACCAAGATAGTCTTTTAGATTTAGATAACTTAAAGGGCAAGTTTTCACAATTACAGTCCGTAGGTTTCACAGATTTTGCTATTTTTTTTGATGATTTAGAGTCTGTTCGAGATGAAGAGCTAGGCAAAAAACATGGTTCTTTATTAAC
The DNA here is from genome assembly GCA_015660645.1 of Gammaproteobacteria bacterium. GTDB lineage: Bacteria > Pseudomonadota > Gammaproteobacteria > Magnimaribacterales > Magnimaribacteraceae > CAJJAM01. The sequence continues at coordinate 23,503 of DQKS01000068.1, read as the reverse complement.
TGAATTATCAGGCTTCTTAGAAAAAGATTCTTCTAGCCCTTTAATGTTTTGTCCAACAGTTTATTGCAACAGCTTTGCAGATGACGATATATCTAACTCTCCTTATTTAAATGGTCTGGCGCTCACAGTTCCTAATAATTTACCGATGTTGTGGACCGGAAAGCAAGTAGTGAGTGAATCTATGGGCAATAGAGAAATTGAAGAGTTGCACAAGGTAATCTCTAATCCTGTTCTAATTTGGGATAATTATTACGCAAATGATTATTGTCCCACAAAATTTTATATTGGACCTTTAAAGGGCAGAAAAACTTCTGAAGAGATCATCAAAGGAATTGGGTTGAACCTTACAGGATTACCTTTAACAGATTGTATTAATCTAACACACCTAAGCGGAAAGCTAACCACTGAAGAAATCTTAGAGAAATTTGGAGTTCCAAAAGCCTTTAATGCACTTATACCTTTTTTTAGTGGTCCGTTTGATAACTCACCTAATTTAAATACTGTTCAGCAAATTCAAAGCTTAATTGATCTTTCGCATGAACTTTGTATTGAATGGAAGAGTCCTTTACAACTTGAATGGTCTATTTTTTTATGGGATTTCTTCAATCAACTACATTTTCTTAAAAAAATAAAAACAGGAGCTAGCAAGAAGACACTTGAAGCTTGGGCCTCACGAAGATATTCTGAACCGCTACTTAAATCAATATTTATAGAAAAGAACAAAGAGGAGAAATAATGTTAGGAAATATGATGAATGGCCAGCTATTGATATCTGGTCTTATTGAACATGCAGAAGCTTATCACGCTGACGCAGAAATCGTGTCAAGAACAGTTGAAGGGCCAATCCATAGATACACTTTTTCGGATGCTGCAAAAAGATCTCGTCAATTAGCTAATGCCTTAACAAAAATAGGCCTTGAGAAGGGGGATACTATAGGAACGCTTGCATGGAATACTTTTCGTCACTTTGAATTATATTTTGGTGTTTCTGGGATTGGGTGTGTCGTAAACACGGTAAACCCTCGCCTCTTTCCAGAACAACTCACATATATTATTAATCATGCAGATAATAAGTATCTTTTTGTAGATTTATCTTTTGTAGAATTATTAGAATCTATTTCAGATACTCTTACAGGAATAAAAGGTGTTGTCATTTTAACTGATAAAAGCAACATGCCAGAAACAAGTTTAGATAATGTGATCTGTTATGAAGAGCTAATATCGGAAGAATCAGAAGAATTCTTCTGGCCTGAATTTGATGAAAATACTGCTTCTAGTCTTTGTTATACTTCTGGCACTACAGGAGATCCAAAGGGTGTCCTTTATTCTCATAGGTCAACTATTCTTCATGCTTGGATTGTCAGTACTGGGAACGTAACAAGCGTTTCAAGCTCATCAGTTATTTTGCCAGTTGTGCCAATGTTTCATGTAAATGCGTGGGGGATACCTTATGCGGCGGCTATGCTTGGAGCTAAATTAGTACTTCCTGGACCGGCTTTAGATGGAGCTTCAGTTTTTGAACTAATTGATTCTGAAAAACCAGATTTATTGATGGGGGTTCCTACTGTATGGTTAGGTTTGCTCCAATACTTAAAGGAAACTGATCAAACTTTAGATTCTGTAAAAACAGCCCTTGTTGGAGGTGCTGCAGCCCCGAGAGCTATGATTCAAGAATTTGAAGAGAAGCATGATGTCTTTTTGATGCACGGATGGGGTATGACTGAGATGAGCCCATTAGGAACAGCAACTAGTCTTACGGCAGCTATGGGTGATATGGATCTTGAGGACCGTTACGATCTTCAACAAAAGCAAGGCAAAGCCTTTTATGGACTTGAAATGACTATAGCTGATGATGAAGGCAATGAACTCCCAAAAGATGGTATTGCTTTCGGTAGGTTGCTAGTCAAAGGCCCAACAATTGTAGAAAGGTATTTTAAGAGCAACGAGAGTGCAATGGATGCCAATGGTTGGTTTGATACCGGTGATGTAGCAAAAATACACCCTGAAGGTTATATGGAGATTGTTGATCGTAGCAAAGATGTAATTAAGTCAGGTGGAGAATGGATAAGTTCTATAGACCTTGAAAATACCGCAGTTGGTCATCCAGGTGTGGGCGAAGCTTGTGTAATAGGAGTACTTCACGAGAAATGGGATGAGAGACCAGTATTATTGATTGTTAAGGCAGCTAACGAAGATCCTTCAAAGGAAGACATATTAAGTTTTTTAGAGGATAAGGTAGCTAAATGGTGGTTGCCCGATGATGTTATTTTTGTTGAAGAATTACCACATACGGCGACTGGAAAACTCTTAAAAACAAATTTAAGAGATGAATATAAGAGTTATTTAATTAATAAATAGGAGAAAGAAATGATTGGATTAGTTCCTGCAGAGACATTAGTGGATTACATTGGACAAGACCTTGGATCATCAGACTGGTTTAAAGTTAATCAAGAGAGGATTAATCAATTTGCTGACGCAACTTTAGATCATCAGTTTATACACGTGGACTCAGAAAAAGCGACACCTTTGTTTGGATCAACAATAGCCCATGGATTTTTATCTCTGTCCTTGATTCCTCATCTAACTGCTCAAGCTGTTTTAGCACCAGAAAATCTTAAACATGTCTTTAATTATGGCTTAGACAAGGTTCGTTTCATTAACCCTGTAAATGTAGGATCTAAAGTAAGAACTCACAGTAAACTTCTATCAGTAGATGATAAAGGTGATGGTCGCTACTTAACCAAAACTGAAGTTATAATGGAAATAGAAGGTGTAGATAAGCCTGCTTACGTAGCAGAAACCCTTTCAATGTTTATTACTTAAATAAGATATAAAGACCAAGGAGGTTTATGAATAAATATGAGCTTAAATCCCGTCTTAAAAGAACAAGTTGTAAATAGAGCAGTAAGAGCTCTTAGAAAAGATAACCGTATAGAACAAATAAGTTTCGCTACTATTGCAAACGAGCTTGGTGTAAGGATTGAAGATCTTCAAGGCTATTATTCATCGGCAGAAGACATATTTCTTAAAGCTCAACAAAAAGACTGGGATGCTATTCATAGGTATTGGGACAGTAAAATAAAAAAAGCCAAAACCCCTGGAGACTTCAAAGATGCATTTAACGCTTTCTTTGAGAGAGTAGTTAAGAATTTAAGCAATGATGCTGATTTACGTCTAGAAATGTCTTGCTATCTTAAATCTTGCAGACAATACAGAGAAAAAAATAGAAAGAAGCTAAGGCAGAAATTTAATCGATTAATTAAGAGAGGTTGGCCAGGAAAACAAGAGAAAGTTGTAGCTAGACAGACTGAATTAGTGGTTATGATATTTTATGGATTTCTTGATCATGTTGTCCATATCCCTAAAAAGGAAAGAGTAAAAATATTAAGAGATTTAAGAAATATGCTCAATTTACATCTTCAAGACAGGAGGTTCTTTTAGTTATGGATAAACATACTGCTAAGAAAGTAAGAATTATCAATAAAACAATGGATACTTTAAGAAAAGGCAGTAAAGGAGTTTCTGGCATTTCTTTAAATGAGATCGCAAAAGAACTTTCTATACCTTTAGAAGATTTAACTTCTTTCTTTTTAACTGTTGAAGATGTTTTCTTAGGTGAGCAAAAAAGACTTAATATAAAATTAGAAAAATATATAGATACAAGACTCTCTAAAGCAAAGGTTCCTAATGATGCTAAAGATCTTTTGGATGGCTTAATAGATAAATTTGTAGATATTTTACCTGAACACGCAGATCTCGTATTGTCAGTTAGTTTTTATTTACCGTCTTGCTTAAAGGAAAGAAGGAGGGCAAAGGCTTATTACAGGAAAATATTTAAGGCTATTATAAAGAAAGGTTGGCCGGGAAAAATTGAATCTGTATTGGATAGGCAGACTGAACTTGTTCTTTTATCCTTTTATGGTTTTTATGATTATTGCAGTAAGGCAAGTATTAGCGATAGAAAAGAACTAGCTGGTGATTTTAGGAATATGTTAAATTTACACCTTCAAGATAGATTATTTTTTTAGCTTGTCCTTTAATACTTCATTGACTTGGTTTGGGTTTGCCTTTCCTTTCGACTCTTTCATTACTTGCCCAACAAAGAAACCAAAAAGTCTATCTTTCCCCGATAAGAATTTTTTATGCTGGTCAGGATTATCATTTATGACTTTTTCAACCATTGACACTATCTCAGATAAATCTGTTACTTGTTGAAGTCCTTCTTCCTTAATAATTTCATCAGCCCCTTTTGAAGAAGACCACATCTTTTCAAAGACATCTTTAGCTATTTTTCCAGAGATGGTTGAGTCTTCAATTCTTGCAATTAGAGTTCCCAATTGTTTTGCTGAAACCTTAGATTCTTTAGTAGAAAGGTTATTTTTATTCAATTCTGCTAAAAATTCTCCCATTACCCAGTTTGCTGATAATTTTGGAGAGTTTGATTTTTTCACAACTTCTTCAAAAAAATCTGCAAGTTCTTTATCAGCGGCAAGTAATTTAGCGTCATAATCATTTAATTCATAATTTTTCTTGAATCTATACCTTTTTTCATTAGGAAGTTCTGGCATGCTTTCTTCAACAAATTTTAAAAATTCTTTTTCTAAAATTACTGGTAATAAATCTGGTTCAGGAAAATAACGATAATCATTAGCATATTCCTTTGATCTCATTGGTCTTGTTGTATTAGCTTGAGAGTCATAAAGTCGAGTTTCTTGTGTAATTTTTTTACCTGACTCTATTTCATTAATTTGTCTATTTATTTCATATTGGATTGCTTTTTCAACAAACCTGAAGGAGTTTACATTCTTGGTTTCTGTTCTAGTTCCTAACTCTGTAGTACCTTTTTTTCTTACTGAAACATTAGCATCGCAACGCATAGATCCTTCTGCCATATTGCCATCAGATATATCCAAATACCTTATAATTGAATGAATTGATTTTAAATAAGCAACTGCTTCTGCGGGAGTACTTATCTCCGGTTCTGATACTATTTCTATTAAAGGTGTTCCTGCTCTGTTTAAATCAATACCTGATTGACCTTCAAAATCTTCATGTAAAGATTTACCTGCATCTTCTTCTAAGTGAGCTCTGGTTATTCCTATTCGCTTAACAGTTTCATCTTCTAGTTCTATATCTAGATAGCCATCTTCGACAATTGGTTTATCCATTTGGCTAATTTGATAGCCTTTTGGGGAATCAGGATAGAAGTAGTTTTTTCGAGCAAAGCTTGTAGGGCTGTTTATATTAGCATTTAAGGCTATACCTAATTTAACAGCCATTTTTAAGACTTCTTCATTTAAAACAGGAAGAACTCCTGGCATGGCTAAATCTATATTACAAGCCTGTGTATTCGGAAGAGCTCCAAAGTCCGTACTTGCTCCTGAAAATAATTTACTCTTAGTAGATAATTGGACGTGTATTTCAAGGCCAATTACAGCTTCCCAATTAGAATTATTACTATCCATAAATTAAACCTTAGGCATGTCCTTATGCCAATTAGTTGTTTGTTGGAAGTGGTGAGCTGCCATAAGCAGTTTACCTTCTTCCAAGCTGTTTCCTACTAACTGCAAACCTAGAGGTAAATCTTTATGATTACCGCAGGGAAATGAGATTCCAGGAAGTCCTGCTAAGTTAGCGGGTATTGTAAAAATATCTTGTAAATACATCTCTATCGGATCATTTGTCTTTTCACCAGCTTTAAATGATGTTCCTGGCGTTGTTGGAGATAAAATAACATCAACAGAATTAAATGCTTCTGAGAAATCATTTGCTATTAATTGTCTGCATTTTTGTGCTTTTAAATAATAAGCATCATAGAAACCTGCAGAAAGAGCATAAGTGCCTATGAGTATCCGCCTTTTTACTTCCGATCCAAATCCTTCTTCTCTTGTTCGCATATATAGGTCTTCTATGTCTTTAGGATCTTCACATCTGTAACCGTATCTAACTCCATCATATCGAGATAAATTTGCGGAGCATTCAGCTGGAGCTAAAACATAGTAGACTGGAAGTGATAGATCTATATTAGGAAAAGAAATTTCTTTTATTTCAGCACCTAATTCTTTAAAAATATCTATGGCTTCATTAGTATTTTTTCTAACATAATCAGGCATGTCCTGTTCAAACAATTCTATTGGTATTCCAATTTTTAGACCAGAAATAGGTTTACCTATTTCTTGTGAGAAATCAGGTACTTCGACATTCAGGCTGGTTGAGTCTTTAGGGTCATATCCTGACATGACATTCATTAAGATAGCTGCATCTTCAGCAGATCTAGTTAATACACCCCCCTGATCAAGGCTAGAAGCAAATGCTATCATGCCATAGCGAGAAACTCTTCCATAAGTAGGTTTTATACCTGTAAGTCCACATAACGCAGCTGGTTGTCTAATTGAACCTCCTGTGTCTGTTGCTGTTGCTGCTGGAGCAAGTCCTGCTGCAACACAAGCTGCAGAACCACCTGAGGAACCACCAGGTACATATTCTTTGTTCCATGGGTTTTTTACTGCCCCAAAATAACTTGTTTCATTGGATGATCCCATAGCAAATTCATCCATGTTTGTTTTGCCAAGCATTACAGTCCCTTTTTCTATGAATTTAGAGACTACAGTTGAAGAATAAGGAGCAATGAAGTCAGATAACATTTTTGAACCACAAGTTGTGAGTATATTCTCAGTACAAAAGATATCTTTATGTGCTATTGGAATACCATCAAGATCTAGAGGGTTCTTATTGTTGTATCTAGTATCTGCTTCTTTAGCTTGCGATAAAGCAAGATCCTCTGTAATTGTTATATAACTATTAATTTCTGGATCAATTTTTTTTATTCTTTTAAGGTAATGCTCTGTTAGTTCTACAGAGGTAAAAGATGAACTTTTAAGACCTTCAAGTTGCTCTTTTAGAGTTAATTCATGAAGTTCCACTTAATTTTCTCCTTCTATGACTTTGGGCACTATAAACAGACCAGATTTAACCAATGGAGCTGACGCTTGCAGCTTTGATCTTTGGTCGGGTTCAGTGACTACATCTTTTCTGGTAGGTTGTGATAGGTTGAGCGGGTGAGACATAGCTTCAACTTTGTCTGTATCAGCAGAGTTTAGCTTATCAAATAGATTCAGTATTTGATCTAATTCTGCCTTCAATGCAGGAAAATCTTTCTTATCTATATTTATTCTAGCCAAATAGGCTATTTCTTTTAGTTCTTTGTCTGAAAGTGACATCTAAATATTACTTTATCCTTAAAAAGGCGTTAATGTAGCACATTGTTGCTTGCTCAAAAACTATGCTGTTGCTAGAGTGATAAATCTATTAACTTCGAATTTATATATTACTATATTTCAGAACTATGTTTAAAAGATTAAGAGGTCTATTTTCAAATGATTTATCAATTGATCTTGGTACTGCCAATACTTTAGTTTACGTTAAAGAGAAAGGCATTATCCTTAATGAACCTTCCGTTGTAGCTATTAGAACTATTAATGGTCATAGAACAGTTGTAGCAGTGGGTACTGAGGCTAAAAAGATGTTAGGAAGGACACCTGGAAACATAACAGCCATTAGGCCACTTAAAGACGGTGTTATTGCAGATTTCCAAGTAACTGAAGAAATGTTGAAGCATTTTGTACAAAGAGTTCACGAAGATAGGTATATAAAGCCTAGTCCTAGAATCTTAGTAGCTGTCCCGTGTAAATCAACACAAGTAGAGAGAAGAGCTATACGCGAGTCAGTTCTCAAGGCTGGAGCTAGAGAGGTACGCTTAATAGAAGAACCTATGGCTGCTGCCATTGGGGCAGGACTTCCAGTTGAAGAAGCAAGTGGTTCCATGGTGGTGGATATTGGGGGAGGAACTTCAGAAGTTGCGATACTAGCCCTCAACGGAATAGTTTATGCAAATTCTTTAAAAGTTGGTGGAGATAGGCTTGATGAATCTTTAATTTCTTATGTAAGACGAAATCAAGGTGTTTTAATAGGAGATGCAACTGCAGAGAAAATAAAACATAACATTGGAACAGCTTCTCCTGATTCTGAAGTTACAGAGATGGAAGTTAGGGGGCGTAATTTAGCAGAAGGAATACCTATTACCTTTCAGATGAACAGCAAACAAGCTTATGATGCTATGCTTGAACCGCTTTCAGCAATTGTTCAAGCTATAAGGACTGCTTTAGAGCAATCCCCACCTGAGCTAAGTGCAGATATTTCGGAAAGAGGGATTGTTTTAACAGGTGGAGGGGCAATGTTAAGAGATCTAGACGTCCTAATTTCAAACCAAACTGGGATTCCAGTTTTAGTGGCAGAAGAACCTCTTACTTGTGTAGCTAAAGGCGGTGGAAGTGCATTAGAGATAATGGATAGATATGATATAGATTTACTTTCAACAGAATAGTAAATAAAAGATTTCCATATTATTTTTAGGCTGAGTATCATTCGATAATGCTCAGGAAAGAACACAAGGTTTCACACATAAGCAGCGAGGCAATTTTTGCCATACCTGCCATGAAACCAACTAAAGTCTTATTTTCTCTTATTATTTGTTTTCTACTCATATTGAGTGATATTAATTTTAAATCTTCAGACATATTAAGAGGTTACGGAAATGATATTCTTAACCCTATAATTTATATAAGTAAGACCCCTAGTTTGTTAGTTAAAAACCTAATTAGCTTTTTTAGTTCAAGAGAAGATTTAAGATTAACTATTCAAATTTTAGAAAAAGAGAATTTAAAGATTCAGTCTATAAATACATTGTTAGAGGAAATTTCTTTCGAAAATAAGCGTTTAAATTCTTTATGGGACTCTATTAAAGAGAAACCCGGTCAATATTCTTTAGTTAAAAAGAAACACCTTTCTACTAATGAACTTAAACCCGTAATGACTATAGGTATCAATAGGAAAGAGAAGGGTTATGCAGTGAATAATGCAGTAATTTCGGAAAAAGGTATCTTGGGTAGGATTATATCTTTGGGTCTTTATCAGGCAGAAGTCCTTTTAGTTGAAGATTCGCGATCTTTAATTCCTGTCACGTCTTCATCATCAAGGTTACATGCGATTCTTCAAGGCTCCGGCTTGGGTCGCTTAGGTAATTTAAAATATATTAAAAAAACAGCTAATTTTGAAATAGGGGAGAAGCTTTATTCTTCTGGCCTCGGTGGTATTTTCCCTACTGGATACCCTATTGCCAAGATTGAATCTATTCTAGATAGTCCTGATAACGAATTCTTAAATGTTAAAGTTTCTTTTTTGCAATCTCCCCTCAATCAAGACCATTTTTTAGTTCTAAGAAATTTTGGTAGCGATGAATAAATCAGTAAAGAATAGGTTATTAATATATTTAAGCCTCTTTTTAGCTCTCATCGTTGATTCTTATAGTTTTTCTAATATTCTACAGTTTATAAAGCCTTCTTTTGTTTTATTGGTCTTAATTTATTGGAATTTAGCTTTACCGGACAGGGTAGGAATAACAACAGCTCTTTTATTTGGTCTGTTAATAGATTTATTAGAAGGTTCTCTTCTAGGTCTCCATGCATTTTTATTTGTAATAATTACGTATCTTTGCCAGAGATTCTTTTATCAATTTCGAATAACTCCTATCTGGCAACAGTCCTTTCTAATTTTTATTTTTTCTATTTTGTTAAAACAAATTTTAGCTTTAGATTTTTTAGATTCTGTACTTAACAGGACTAATCTTTCTGACAAATATTATTTTATACATACATTGAATTATGCGATTTTAACTTCTCTCTCCTGGCCCCCTGTTTACTACCTTTGTAGACTATATCGCAGGCGTTGGATTAAAATTGAATAACTTGAAAAAATTCATTCGGTATCTTCTACAAGCTTCCGCTGTAGTTGTTGTTTTTATATTTTCTCTATCTTTATTATTTTTAAATAATAAATTTACAGACTCCTTTTTGACTAATCTCTTTTATTATTTTGAGTACGAAATAGAATTTAAGAATTTAAATTCAGTATGGCACCCTTATAAACCTTTACTAATCATAGATAGTATTAAGTTTTATGATTCTGAGAGTAAATTAGAGAAAATAGTTCTTTATAGGACAGAAGTTAAATTAAATTTATTAAAATTATTTTATTTAGAACCTCTTGATAGTTTAAGTGTGATTGATGGGTCTATAATAATTCCTGAAGATCAGCAAAGTTCTTCTCTTCCACTTAATTATCCTTTTTTTAATTTCTACGGCTTACAACATATTGATCTAAAAAATATTTCTTTATCTAAAAAAGATACTAGTTCTAAGATTTATATAGATAGAATTTATGCAAATTTTTCTCATACTTCAGATTCTATTTTTTATCTTCTGCTAAAAAATAAGACTCAGGGTGGAGATTTGACTATCTCTTTAAAACCGCAATTTAATCAGGCTATGAGTGATTCTTTTTTGGGTGAGGTCAAGTTTAGTCAATTAGACTTTTCAGATCCTTTTATGAGAGATTTGTGTTCTCTTTGTTCTAACCTTGGAAAAGTTGAAGGAGATCTAAAGCTAAATTATTTGAATCAGAAGTTGATTAATATATTTGGGAGAATAAATTTATCTTCTCCAAAGTTCTTAGATAGTAAAGGCAAGCTGTATGCAGACATTAGCCTTAATAATGCAGTTGAAGGTCCTGCTTTTAATATTAAATCCTCTTATTCTATTAATAATAAAAAATTTCTCTTACCTGATATTTTCATATCCTTATTAAACGACACTCTAAAATTAGATATTGATGAACTTCAATTTTCTGATCCTTTTATTCAGTTAAAGCTAAAAAATATTTTACCTTCATCTTTAAAAAATTATGCTTTGGCAGGTGATCTTCAAAATTTAACCGGATTATTTAGAAATGAAGGTGAATATAAAATCTCTGCAACTTTTCGTGATTTAAAGTTAGAGAATAAGTTAGGAAAGAGTTCTTACGCAGGCTTAAACGGAAAACTCATAGTTTCTGGTCAAGAAGCTTTGGTTAGAATAAATAGCCCTTCTCTTTTTATAAATATTGAAGATCTGTTTGACCAGAAGATAGTTTTAAATAATTTTAAAGGAGATTTTTACTTATCTATGAATGAAGGGAAATATGAGTTATTTAATAATTCTCTAAGTTTTTTTAGAGGAGATACTCTTTTTGACGGAAAACTTTCTTTTGTCCCTTCTGCAATGTATACCTCAGGAGACTTATCATTATTTTTATTGTTAAAAGATATTTCTGTAAAAAAAGTTTCTAATTTAATTCCAAATATAAAGGCAACTAAATTTATAAAATCCTGGATAAATGCAAACATTGATTGTGGCAATCTTAACTCTGTATCACTTTTGTACAGAGGACCTGCTGATAATAAGTTCACAGATACTACTTCGTCTTTTCAGATGGATTTTAATTTAATTGATTCTTGTCTCAAGTTCACATCAATGAATATTAATGAAATAGCTTTATTTGGAGAGGTAGATAATGCTTCCTTCAAAGGCATGCTTACCGAAGCAAATGTATTTGATTCAGAAACAATTTCTGATATAGAAATTTCTAGAGATATTAACAACATCTATAATTTGTCTATTAAAGGCGAAAGCCATGGACCAGTCAGCTCCATAGTAGATCTGTATGCAGCTTATAATAGTAGCTTTGTAGATAGTGTTTATTCAGGAGAGCATTTAACAGAATTTAGTTTTTACACTCCTCTTTTAAATAGTTTTGATTTTTTAGAAAGATCAAGCTTATTGAAGGTTAAGACTTCTATTTCAGATACTTCGTTAGTACTTATAGATAATAATTTTTTATTAAAAAATCTTGAAGCAAGTTTAAGTTATAATAGCTCCGAAGGCTTTAAGAAAAGTTCTTTATCTTTCGATATAAACTCCGTTCCTCTCCAATTTGATCTATCTACTAAGATCATAGGAAAGAAGCATTCAAGCGTGATTACTTCTCAGTCGGAAATTAAACTAAGCAAGCTATTCTTTTTTAGTAATTACTCAAAGTATATTAGTGGTAGCTCTTTATTTGATATCGACTTTATTCTTCCAGGGTATATAAGGGGTGAGATCCTCTCCGCTCCTCGTTTAAATATCACGTCTTCCCTTGAAGGAACAGAAATGAAGCTTTTTAGTCCATTTAATAAAAATCCTAAAGCAGTTATAGATTTTAGACTTAGTATTGCGGATGAGGGTGATATCACTCAATTTAAATTTAATTATGGAGACCTTTTACGAGGAAGATTAGTATTAAAAGATAATAAGACCGAAGGCTACCTTATAGCAGGGCCTGAGAAGCAATCTATCACTGTATTGCCCGACCAGATAAGACTTGTAGGGTTTTTTAAAGAAATAGATTTAGGCAGTTTAAGTGAATTTAACCTAAATTTTGATTCCTTATCGAGTCCAAATTTCTTAATAAAAGATCTTTATATAAAAGAAGCTAAGTTATCCTCGGCTATTATCTTAGATACAGTGATAGGAATGGAATCTACTGAAAAAGGCTACCTTTTTTCTTTAAATAATAGAGATTTTGGTGGATCTTTTTTATTAAATAAAAATCAAGAAATTGATATAAAACTAGATTTTTTAAAACTGAATCAGAACCAAACAGAAGGAGATAATTTCTTTATAAGCGTCTTTAACTCAATTAATAATCCCATTTATTTTTCAGTTGATAGTTTATTTTTAGATTCTACATTATTTGGAAACTGGAGATTTAAGTTATTGCCTTCAAAAGATTCTCTTACTTTACAAGATGTAGAAGGAAAGTACGGTAGTTGGGAAATTGCAAAGGGTAAGGATAGACAAAAATCAGAGCTAGTCATCAATAAAACCCTTTTGGGGTGGGATTCTAGACTAAACACTAGAGTTTATTCCAGTTCTCCAAAAAAGGCATTTAGTCAACTAGGCTTAGACGCTAATTTTTCCATGGACACAATTGAGATTTACCCTAATGTTTATTGGAAAGGTCTACCTTGGGAATTTGAAATCAATAAGGTAGTGGGCAAGGTAGGTTTATTCGTAGAAGATTTAACAATTAGAAATAGAGATACAAATATAGAAACACCAAACAATCTGTTTAGGTTAATTAGCTTATTCAATATTACCGATACTTTTGAAAAGGTGACGAGTCTAGATTTTAGGAAACTATTTAGATCTGGCTTTAGGTCAGATGTAGTAAAAGGTGATATTTACATGGATGCTCATGGCTTAAAAATTATTAACCCAATTCTATTTAAGAGTGGTTCAAGTGAGTTTAGATGGAATGGAAGTGTTACAAAAAACAAAAGTGGTAAATATAATATTTTGGACTTAGATGTAGTCATGACTCTTCCTCTCAGACAATATTTACCTGCATATGCCCTAATTCTAGGCGGTCCCTTAACAGCAGGGGTAGTTTATATTGCAGGGAAAGCTTTCAAGCGAAATTTAGATAAACTTAGTAGCGGCAAGTGGACTATTTCAGGAACATTGGAAGAACCAAAAACTAATTTTGAAGGATGGTTTGAAGATTAGGTTTAAATAAGAAATATAGTTGCAAGTCCTAGAAATGAAACAAAGCCAGCAACATCAGTAATAGTAGTGACAATTACTGTTCCTCCAACTCCGGGATCAAGGTTAATAGATTTAAGTAATAGAGGAATGAAAACTCCACTTAGCACCCCAACCAAAAGATTTAAAATCATTGCAAAAGCAATAATTTGAGCTATCAAGGTATCTTGAAACCACCACGAGGTAATTAAACCTACCACTATTGCCCATAATATTCCGTTTCCAAGTCCAACCAGAGTTTCACGTTTTATAAGCCAAAGGATATTTGTTCTTCCAATCTGACCAAGCGCCATGCCTCTAACCATTATTGTTAATGTTTGAGTGGCAGCTACTCCCCCCATGCTTGCAACAATGGGCATCAAGACTGCAAGGGTAACCACTTCTGCAATAGTATCTTTAAAAATGTCTATAAATGAAGCAGCAATAAAAGCTGTTATTAAATTTAATCCTAACCATACGGCACGACTTTTCGTAGCGACAGAAGTTTTGACGAAAGTATCCTGTTCTAAACCAGATATTTGTCTAAATGACTCGTCCGCATCCTCTTTGATAACGTCAACCACATCATCAATAGTTATTCTCCCAACCAACTTTCCTTGATCATCAATTACAGGGGCAGAGATAAGGTCTTTTTTTTCAAAGGTTCTAGCTACTTCCGTGTCATCCATACTAATTGAAATTGCCATATCATTTTCTTCATATATGTCTTCTACATGCAAGCTTAGGTCTGATATTAATAGTTTATTTAGGTTTAAGGAGCCTCTGTAATTATTTTCACGGTTTACAACAAATATTTTGTTGGTTGACTTGGGTATTGAACCTTGCATCCTTAGATATCTCATTACAACGTCAAGTGTGTGATTCTTTCTTACCGCAATAACATCAGTGTTCATCATGCCCCCAGCACTATCTTCTGGATATGAAAGGACTTCTTCTAAGCGTACCCGATTTTGGATAGACATAGATGACAGAACCTCTTCAATAACCGCTTCAGGCATTCTTTGTATTATGTCTGCTATCTCATCAGTTTCTAATGATTCAGTTACTTCTGCTACCTCAGCAGCATCCATATTTTTAAGAAATTGTTCTTGTAAAGCATCTGATAAGTGATTCAAAACTTCACCTTCTATGTCTGTATTTAAGATTTGCCAGACAAAGTCCCTATCCTCAGGAGGGCTAGATTCAATAAAATGGGCAATATCAGAAGGATTGAGACTATTAAGCATTCGGTTTATTTGGGAATAAGTGCCAGAAGATAGCCTGTCTTTTATATAGCTAATATTATTTAAATTAGTTTCTTTTTCAGACATATTTATATTTTAACAGGAAGAGGAAATGGTCTGTTAGCAGAAATTATTTTTATGCTCTTAATCTAGCTATGGGTATGTTAATTTTTTCTCTATATTTGGCTATAGTTCTTCTGGCTATATTAATGGAATAAGATTCTTTAAGAATGCATCTTAATTTCTCATCACTGCGTGGGTTTTGCCTTTTTTCTTCAGAAATTAATTTTTTTAATAACTTTTCTAGTTCTAACGGAGAGGTATCTCTTCCACCCGATCTGCCATTAACCTTGCGTTGCAAGAGGGTGCTTAAAGAAATTAATTTATCAGGTAATTGAATATATTTTAATTTAACTATTCGTGAGACAGTTGACTTACTAATTTGTAGAGATTCAGCAATTTCTAACAAAGTAATCGGCACTAAGTTTGATTTATTATTAAGGAAGCCTACCTGTTTTTTTACGAGATATTCAGAGACAAGGAGAAGTGTTTTTTGCCTCCTTTCAAGCCCTCTCAAGAAGGACTTTATCTCTACTCTTTTTTGTGAATTAGATTCTATAAGATTATTATTAATTCTTTCTAATAGGGCTTTAGGCATGTAAGAATCATTTAGAGAAACAAACCATTCATTATCTTTTAGAAGAGCTATTAAGTCAGGTTTTATAAAAGAAACGTCATTTGATTCTAATTTAAGACCAGGGCTAAAATTTAATCCTTTGATAATGTTTTGAATAGAAGTATCAAGACTTTCCAAAGTAATTTTTTGCAGATTAATATTTTGTATTGCATTTATAGCTAATGTTTTAGTTTCTTCTTCAAGATCTAAGTTTTGGATCTGTATAGTTAAAGATTCTGTGATAGTTCTGTATCCACAGCCTTCAGGTTCTAGTTCCTGTATTTTGCATAGAACCTTTTCTATTTCAGAGTCCGAAATTCCTTTACCGAAAGAATCAAAAATAAGAAGTTTAATATCATCATAGTCAATTTCTGGGTCTAACCTTCCTTCTGGTTCTATTGAGTCGATAAGATATTCACCTATTAAATAATCAGATTCTCTAAGATTTAATAGCATGAATTGCTCTAGTAAACTTGATCTGAGATCTTGAAATTCAATTCTCTCCACATGAAGATTTGTATTCGAAGAGTCTCTCAGAAAATTTCTATACTGATCAATTAATAATTCATCTCTAAAGTGTTTGATTGATGTATCTTCATCGTCATCGTATTCACCTAATAATGTATTAAATTCTTCACGAATTGATTGTCCGTTAAGAGTTAAGAGTTTGATTTGCTTTTGAAGGAGAGGAGTAAGAGTTAGAGAGGCCTTTTGCTTTTGGTTAAGTGATTGCTTCATATCTAGGAAGAAAAGTCTTTACCAAGATATACTTCTTTAACCTTTTCGTTATTACTTATTTCATCTGGAGAACCTTCCGCTACAATCTTTCCTTCACTCATAATTAATACTTTATGGCAGATTTGCATGGTGTCTCTCACATTATGATCACTAATTAATATGCCATAACCAGAATCATTTAAAGACTTTATAGTTGATTTAAGATCCGAAACTGCTATAGGGTCTATTCCTGCAAAGGGCTCGTCTAATAGTAAGAATTTTGGATTTGAGGCTAAGGCCCTCGCTATCTCAACTCTTCTTCTTTCACCTCCAGAAAGCTTAATCCCTTTTGTTTCTGAGAATTCATGAAGACTGAAGTCATTTAATAACTCTTTAAGTTTTCTTGATCTGTCATCTTTATTTAGATCTGGTCTTTGTTCCAAAGCAGCTAAAATATTTTCTTTTACAGTTAGTCTTCTAAAAATAGAAGGTTCTTGAGGAAGATAAGACAAACCTGCTTTAGATCTAGAAGAAATTCCCATATTAGTCATATCTTTAGAATCTATTGAAATTTTACCAGAATCAGCACCAAGTAATCCCACAATCATATAGAAGAAGGTTGTTTTACCTGCTCCATTTGGTCCTAATAGACCGACAGTTTCACCAGAAGAAACTTCTATAGAAATTCTGTCTACAGCAGTTTTTCCTGAATATTCTTTTCTTAGATTTCTTGCAACTAATTTCATCAGGAATTGTTTATTATTTTTGAATTTATAGATTTAATAATTTTTTTCAGGACCGGATTATAATGGATCTCATCAGCTTGAATAGAAATAGCTTTTTGCTTTATAACTGCTAAGCCTTGCATTATTAAAAGATCAGATTCTAAATAGAATTTAATTTTATTAGCCCTCCCTAATTCTTCATTTGTATCAGGGTTTATAATAATTGCATTTTCAAAAATAATTTTATTTTGTCTTTCTAAAAAATCTACGATTTTTAGATTTTTTGAATGAATATGGAAATCATTAGATTGAAAGTAGGTATCTACCGGAGAAATAATAGAACTATCCTGGTTATCAAGAATCAACTTGTTAGTATTTAGTAGTAGATTCTGTGTAATCGAAGAGATTTTTATTTGAACATTTTTTTCAAATTCTAATAGATTACTTATTCTGTTATAGAGACCTCTAGAAGCTCTGATTGTTTTTGAAGATTTATTTCTTTCTTTTACTTTAAGCAAAGGATTTAAGATAGATAGTTTCTCTGATGAAGAATCTACACTCAGTCGAGGGGCAGTTAACTCAGTTATTACATCATGATTTTGATTATTTAGAATGAGAGTTATTTGGCTTAATTCAAAAGATTGATTAATTTTATTTGAATTAGAATTCTTTGAAGAGTTTTCCTGTAATTCTAAAGGTAGCAGATTCAAAGAGAGAAAGGTTACTAAAAAACAAAAAAATAATTTCATCAAAAAAAATTAAACTAAACCTGATTTTAGAAGATCATGCATTCTAATAATTCCTGAGGGTTTCTTAGCTTTATCTAAGGCAACTAATACGTATATTTCATTCATTTGCATGATCTCTATAGCTTTAGTTGCTAAAGCAAATTCATCAATAGTTTTCACCTTTTTAGACATTACTTCAGTTATTTTTGTTTTATGAATTTCCAGCTTAGAGTGCATTGCTCTTCTTAAGTCACCATCAGTAAAAACCCCTTTTAGTTTATTATTTGTATCTATTATTAGCGCTATTCCTAGACCTTTCGAAGAAATTTCTACAAGCACTTCAGATAAATAGGTAGTTGGCAGAACTTTCGGCATTTCCTTACCTTGATGCATGATATCTTTTACTTTAAGTAATAGTCTTTTACCAAGTTTTCCTCCTGGGTGAGATTTTGCAAAGTCATCTGATTTAAAGTCCTTAGCTTCTAGCAAAGCAACAGCTATAGCATCTCCTATAGCTAAAGCAGCAGTAGTGCTAGTTGTTGGAGCTAAATCTAAGGGGCAAGCTTCAACCAAGACGCCTGTATCTATATTGACTGTTGACTGTTGACTTATAGTGGACCTTGGATTGCCCGTAACAGAAAAGACATTACATTTTATATTTTTTAATGTTGGAAAGAGGTTTATTACTTCATCACTTTCACCTGAATGTGAAAAAATAATTACGCTATCTTTTTTTGTTATTGCTCCTACATCCCCGTGAAGCGCTTCAGCTGCATTAATGAAGAAGGCTGGAGAGCCAGTACTTGAAAGAGTAGCTGATATTTTATTTGCAATATGGCCTGATTTTCCAACGCCCAGACAAATTATCCTTCCTTTGGTAGTAAGAAGATAATCGCATAAGATAGAAAAATCTTTATTTAAGGTTTTAGCAAGATTTTTTAGGCCTTCTGACTCCAAATTAATGGTTTTTCTTGCTGATTCTAGATGATTTATTTTTTTCATTTTTTAATTCTAATATGCAAATCCAAGAGATATGAAATAAGTACTTAAAAATATAAGACTTAAAAATAGACTAGCTTTTTTAGCTTGTCTAGTAACTTGGTAAATATAAAGTGAGAAAATTACTGTTATTGCCATAAGAATTAATAGTAAAAATGACCAATTCTCATAATTCCACCCTAAAGACATTTCGGGTCTATTCATAAGTCCTGGTATAGCTAAGACGCACAACCCATTAAAAATATTTGATCCAATAAGGGTACCAGCTACAGTTTCATATCTTCCTTTTAGGGCTAGAGAAGTTGCAGCGGCTATTTCAGGAAGACTCGTGCCTATAGCTAGAACGGTATAGCCAATAAATAACTCTCCAAGATTAAAGCTATTTAAAATATTAGTTGCACCTTTTATAATGAGCCAAGATGCAAATATTAAAACTAATAAAGAGCTTATTAATTTAGCAGTTACAAAGTTTTTGGAAACTTCTTGTGAGTTGTCTGACGAAATAACACTATTCGTTTTAAACCAGAAGGTAATAACAAGTACTAAAACAAGCAATAAGACCGCTGATGTGCTAATAGAAAATGGATTAGTGGCTATAAAAAACCAGGTTAATATTGTTGATAATATAAGTATGCCAAGATTTGGAATAATAGAAATACTGTGTACTATAGATTGTTTTTTTAAGGCAATAATTAAGAGTGTTGTTCCAAAAACTAAAGATAGGTTTGCCACATTAGACCCAATTATATTTCCGATGATCATTTGGCCTTTGTTATCAAGACCGGCAAAAAAACTAGTTAGCATTTCTGGTGCAGAAGTTCCAAATGCTATAATTGTAGAGCCAATGAAAAAAGGCGATATTCTAAATTTTTTGGCTGCAGCTATAGAGTATTTTTCAAGTTTCTCTGCACTTATCCAAATTAATATGATACCTGTGGTTATCGGGACTAGAGTTGTAAGAATCATTCTTTAGGCTTCAAATAGGCTCCAAGTATTAAACAAAGATGTACATTACAAATGCTATAATAGATCAAATTTTTAGTTAAATTCTAAATATCTCAACCAACTATGCACTTTCTAAATTTTAAGATAGTAATAATCATCTTTTTACAATTTCTTTGCTTGGGTAATATTTATGCAAAGTCTGCTCATGAATATGCAGAGAGCACTCATAAAGAAATAATTAATATTATTAAGTCTGAGCAGCAACTTTTTATTGATAATCCTGAAAAGTTTACATTAATTATTAGTGATGCCTTTAGTCCTATAGTTGATTTTAAGAGGATATCTAGGAATGTTATGGGTAAATATTATAAAGAGGCATCTATTGTCCAAAGAGAAAGGTTTAATAGTGCTTTTAGGTCTAGTCTTCTAAACACATACTCTAAAACACTTGTTAAGTTTCAGAATGAACAGATTATTGTCTTGCCTCCAGAGAAAATCTCTAAAAGACCAGGTAGGGAAAATGTTTATATAGAGATTCTTACTTCTACAAAAAAATATAAAGGTATTTACAGCATGTATTTAGATGATCAATCTACATGGAAGATTATAAATATTTATATTGCAGGTATAGATTTAGGAAGAACTTTTAGGAACCAATTTTATTCATTGATGGAAAAGAATTCTTCTGATATTGATTTTGTTATTAAGAAATGGGAGACATCCTTATAAATAATTATGGATAAACTTCTAATACGAGGCGGCAACCAACTTGAAGGTAAAATTTATGCTTCTGGAGCAAAGAATTCAGCTTTACCTATTCTAGCGGCTTCTCTGCTTGCCGATTCACCTCTTAGGTTAGGTAATTTACCCCACTTAAACGATGTAACTACCATGATTGAATTATTAGGTTCTATGGGTTTAGAAATAATGCTTTCAGATACTGGGGATGTTGAAGTTGATGCTTCAACCATTAAAAACTTAAACGCAAGATATGAACTTGTGAAGACTATGAGAGCATCGATACTAGTTTTGGGACCCTTGCTCTCAAAGTTTTCTAAAGCAGAAGTTGCTTTACCTGGTGGTTGTGCCATTGGAAGTAGGCCAGTTAATCTTCATATAGATGCCATGAGATCTATGGGTGCTGACATTAGACTAGAAGAAGGTTACATCAAAGCTTCTTCAAAAGGCAGGTTGAAAGGTGCAAAGATCTTCTTTGATCCCGTTAGTGTTACAGCAACTGAGAATGTGATGATGGCAGCAGTTTTAGCGGATGGAATTACAACTATTGAGAATGCTGCCAAAGAACCTGAAGTAGTAGATTTAGCTCATTGTTTAAGAAAAATGGGGGCTATTATTTCAGGAGAAGGAACGGATATAATTTCCATTGAAGGGGTTGAATCACTTTCAGGTTGCGAATTTTCTGTTATGGCTGATAGGGTAGAAGTCGCAACTTATTTAACTGCCGTGGCTATGACAGGTGGAAAAGTTAAAATTCAATCTTCTGATGCAAGATCATTTTCGTCAGTAATAGATAAATTAAAGAAAACAGGAGCTAAGCTAGTTACTGGAGATGATTGGATTTCTATTGATATGCAACTTGAAAGACCTTTATCTGTAAGTTTAACTACCGGACCTTATCCTTCATTTCCAACAGATATGCAAGCGCAATTTGTAGCTTTGAATGCTATAGCACAAGGAAATTCTACTGTGACTGAAACCATATTTGAAAATAGATTTATGCATGTTCAAGAAATAGCAAGAATGGGTGGGCAGATTTCTTTAAAAGGGAATACTGCCTTTATTCAAGGGACTAAAACTCTGGTAGGTGCTCCAGTTATGGCTACTGACTTGCGGGCTTCAGCAAGTCTGGTTTTAGCTGGTTTGGTTGCTTCTGGCGATACTACAATTGACAGAATCTACCATATAGATAGAGGTTATGAGAGGATTGAAGAGAAACTCAAGCTTCTTGGAGCTGATATAGAAAGAATTTCTTAATTAATAATGATCTCAACTGAAGATAAATTAATACTTGCCCTCCCAAAAGGGAGGGTATTTGAGGAATGTTTGCCACTCATTCAAGATTCTAAATTCCAATTGTTGGATGATCCGAGTGCCACGAGGAAAATTCTTTTAGATACTGCTACACCCGAAGTTAAAGTTTTACTTATAAGGGGTTGGGATGTTCCAACCTATGTTACTTTTGGAGCTGCACATGTGGGTATTGTTGGAAAAGATATCCTTCTAGAAAAAAGTTCGGAAGAATTTATAGAGTTAGAAGATTTACATATAGGAAAATGCAGGATCTCTCTTGCTGGAAAGAAAGAAATAATTGAAGGTAGAACTCGATTAAAGGTTGCTACAAAATATCCTAATACTGCTAAAAGATTTCTTGAATCATTAGCTATTCAAGCTGAAATAGTTTATTTGCATGGTTCACAAGAAATTGCTCCACTGATGGGTTTATGTGAAGCTATCATTGACTTAGTTGATTCTGGAAAGACCTTGAAAGAGAATGGCTTAGAAGAGATAAAAGTCATAAGAGAAATATCATCAAGGATGATCGTGAATAAAGCAGCATTAAAGACAAAAAATGTGTTGATTAAGGAAATACGTTCAACTCTTATTTCATAAGGTATTTATGTTTGGACTAAGCCTAAATACCGGAGAAAGTAAATTTGAACAAAAATTTAACTCCTATTTGTTAGCCAAGAGCTTTTATAGTAATTCTGTAAGAGATGATGTTTCGAAGATTATTGAAAAGGTTAGAAAAAACGGAGATCAAGCCGTTATAAATGCTACTAATCAATTTGATGGCAGGAATGTTTTCAACTTTGAAGATCTTAAGGTCCCTAAAGAGACTATAATTTTAAGTGCAAATAGAGTTGATAAAGAAATTCTTGATGCAATGCTTTATTCGTTTGAAAGGATCGTAGATTTTCATCAAGATCAAATAAAAAAAATTGATTTAACTTTTTCTAATAATTCTATAACTAGAAGAGTAAAAGCGCTTGATAGTGTGGCAATGTATATACCTGGAGGAAAGGCTTCTTACCCTTCAACTGTTCTTATGGCTACAGGTCCTGCTAGGGCTGCGGGAGTAAATAAACTCATTTTAACTTCTCCTTGGCCGGGCGGATCTATAAATGACCTTACTCTAGCAGCTGCTTATATAGCTGGAGTTGAAGAGGTTTACTCCATAGGAGGAGTGCAAGCAATTGCTGCGTTTGGGATAGGTACTGAGTCAATACCTAAAGTGCAAAAAATTATAGGTCCTGGAAACCAATTTGTGGCTGAAGCTAAAAGACAGTTATATGGAGAAGTTGGAATTGATTCAATAGCCGGACCTTCAGAGATAGTTGTAATAGCTGATTTAGAATCCGACCCTACAACAATAGCTTGGGATTTAATGGCTCAAGCCGAGCATGATGAATTGGCTTCATCAATTTTGATCTCTAGTTCTCAAGAAATTATTAATGAAGTCAATAGCTTAATGAAAATAGAGGTTCCTTTGCTTTCTAGATCAAATATTATTAAAACTTCTCTTAATTCTCGGGGAGCTAGTATTCTGGTAGAAAATATAGAACAGGCAGTTAATTTAGTTAATCGGATTGCTCCTGAGCATGTTCATGTAGTTACAAAAGGAGCATCAAAGGATGCAGATAATATAATCAATGCGGGATTGATTCTCGTAGGGCAAGATTCTGCAAATGCATTTTCGGATTATGTTCTTGGTCCTAGTCATATTCTCCCTACGGCTGGGTCTGCAGCTTATAACTCTCCGCTTTCTGTAGAAGATTTTCTAGTTCATTCTAGTTTTGTTAAGCTTAGTTCAGATTCAAAGATAGATGATTACGATAAATTCATAACTAATACCTCCATTCTTGCTAGGGCTGAGGGTTTAACGGCTCATGCTATTTCAGCCGAGATAAGAAAAAAGAAAGATTAGTCTAATTTAGACTCTGCAATAAGCTCG
>DQKS01000050.1 GCA_015660645.1 Gammaproteobacteria bacterium | reverse complement strand
TATGCTTTTCTAATAACTACCGACATTAATGGTGTTTGTATGTTTGCCCCTACAACAAACATCCTACTAGCGTGTCTAACCAAGGCAGATTTCTCGCTCTCGGGCCCTACCATAATGCCCGGACAATCAATCAAAGACAGGACGGGTATATCAAAAGCATCACATAATTGTATGAATCTAGAGCCTTTATCAGCTCCAGGAGAGTCAATAGCGCCCGAAAGGTGTCCAGGGTTATTAGCAACCACACCTACAGGCTTGCCTTCGATACGAATAAACGATGTAATTATCCCTGGAGCCCAATCTTTTCTTAATTCAAGAGTAGAATCTATGTCTGCAATACCTTCTATCACTTTTCTCATGTCGTAGTAACGAAGTCTATTTTCTGGAACAGTAAATCTTAGCTTCCTAGCATCGGGGGCCTTCCATTTTTTGATTGAACCTTGAAAATAGGATAAGTATTTTTTAGCTACTTCAACGGCTTCTTTTTCATCTTTAACTGCTATATCCACAACACCATTGGGAACCTGAACATCCATTGGGCCAACTTCACTGGGTTTAAAAACACCAAGACCTCCTCCTTCAATCATGGCCGGACCTCCTACACCTATATTGGATCCCTCTGTGGCTATAATCACATCACAGCAACCTAATAGAACGGCATTGCCAGCAAAGCAATAACCCGTTGTAATTCCTATGACAGGAACAAGACCTGAGAGTTGAGCAAAATACGTAAAAGCAAGACAATCTAATCCGGCTACCCCGGAAGTGTCTGTATCACCAGGACGCCCTCCTCCACCTTCAGCAAACAGTATAGTTGGAAGTCTATTGTCCTCTGCTATTTCAAACATTCTATCTTTTTTAGCATGGTTTAATTTCCCTTGGGTCCCAGCTAAAACCATGTAGTCATATGACATGGCCATAACACGAGTGTCCTGTTCGGAAAACTTATCGCCATTCACATGTCCTAAACCACAGACCATTCCATCTCCGGTGGTATTCTTTATTAGATCTTCCTCGCTACGCCTTCTTCGCTGAGCAGCAATAACAACAGAACCATATTCAACAAAGCTGCCTTCGTCGCATAAGTCTTCAATATTTTCTCTAGCCGTCCTATGGCCTTTTTCGTGACGCTTAGTAACTGCTTCGGGTCTGTTTACATCATGACTTGCTTGTTTTCTTTGCAAAGCCTCTTCTAAGTCAGGTCTTATCCAATCCAAGTCAATCTCTTCTACCAAATCGGCATCTGGATTATCTACAACCCCAACCTCTATATGAATAAGAGAATGGCCTTCAAAGACAGTATCTTGTGGATTTACATTAATTTTTTTAACTGTTCCACTAACTTCTGATAAAACTACATGCTCCATCTTCATTGCTTCCATAACAAGCAGAGGCTTTCCAACCCAAACTTCTTCATTTTGCTTAACACGGAAGCTAACAATCATGCCTTGCATAGGAGCGTTAAGGCTAGTCATACCCTCAGGCAATTGCTCATTATTAATTTGTAAAACATCTGGTGTTTGGGTAATTCCTTTGTGCCCACCCTTTCCATGATCTAAAACTGCCAAAGGATCTAACGTATCAGATTTAGCTCCTGCCAAACCTGATTCAGCTGACTTTACATCTACCAATCCGTATAAATTTTTATGTTTTTTAGAAGAAACCAATGTTGCTATATTTTTTTCTATAAAATTAGTATTAATATTGTTTCGAATAAAATCTTTATTGGTCAGAATATTTTTTAGTAATTGAAGGTTGGTAACAACTCCTTCCACATTAAATTCACACAAACCTCTGTATAGTCTTTTAATTGCTTTTGAATAATTATCCTCAGGTGAAAAAGTAATAACTTTAGCTACAAGAGAATCAAAAGAAGGATTTGAGGCGTAGCCTGTATACCCACAAGTATCAGTCCTAACGCCCGGACCAGCCGGTAGATCAAATTTAGAAAAAATTCCTCCTGATGGTTTGATGTTACCGTCAGCGTCCATAACTTCCATATTTACCCTAGCTTGAATGGCAAAGCCTCTTGGACTGGGTATATTTTCTTGGTTATATTTAATTTGTTTTAAAGTTTTTCCAAATGCTATTTGTATCTGCGCCTTAACTATATCTAAACCTAGAATGCTTTCTGTAACAGTATGCTCAACTTGTAATCTAGCATTGCCTTCTATAAAACAAAACTTGTTAGATTTGTTGTCTAATAAGAATTCTACGGTGCATAAGCCTTTGTACTTAATTGCTTTAGTCATTCTTAAAGCGGCGTCGATAAGCTCCAATCTAACTTCATTAGTTAAGGTGGGACTTGGAGCAACTTCAATAATCTTTTGATAACGCCTTTGAACAGTACATTCCCTATCATAAAGATGAGATACATTGCCTAGGCCATCACCTATAATTTGGATTTCTACGTGCCGACTATCGTTAAGGTATTCTTCTATATAGACCTCCTCTGAGCCAAAAGCTATTTTTGCTTCAGAAGAAGCCCTAATAAGGGCTTCTTTAAGATCATCTTCAGAATTAACAACTCTCAATCCTCGGCCTCCTCCTCCTGACTTAGCTTTAATAATTACCGAGGAGTGTTTTTTTAAGGAAGAAAAGAATTTCTTAGCTTCCTTGAGATCGATATCTTTATTTGAACCTTCAACTACAGGAACATTATGCTTTTGTGCTAATTCTCTTGCTTTTACCTTGTCACCAAAAAGTTTTAATGTTCTCTCTTCAGGTCCAATAAAAATAAGACCGGCTCTTTTTATTGCAGAAGCAAACTTAGGGTTTTCGCTTAAAAATCCGTAACCAGGATGAATTGCATCAATTTTGTTTTCTCTTGCTATTGCAACAATCTTTTTAATATCGAGATAAGCAGAAAC
>DQKS01000074.1 GCA_015660645.1 Gammaproteobacteria bacterium | reverse complement strand
CCCAAGCTGTTTTTCAAGGCTAACTATCTCTGCTCTGCCAGCTGAGTTATAGCCCCAATAATTAGTAAAGTAAAAAATTATACAATTAACTCAGCAAATAAAAAGTTACTTCTTTTATTCTTGTATTTTTAACTTAATAATTTAAT
The DNA here is from genome assembly GCA_015660645.1 of Gammaproteobacteria bacterium. GTDB lineage: Bacteria > Pseudomonadota > Gammaproteobacteria > Magnimaribacterales > Magnimaribacteraceae > CAJJAM01. The sequence goes on along the minus strand of DQKS01000074.1, from coordinate 4,727 downwards.
CTCAACCCCTTTTATTAAATAAAAGTAACACTGAAAACTAATGCCAGAGATTCCAAAGAATATTACTAATGCAAAGCTACAGAATCTTGAATCTTCAAAAGATCAAGAAACAATCTATTTTGATTCATTGAGAAAAGGTTTTTTTATTGAAATAGACCCTAATGGAGCAATAAAATTTTCATATGAGTATAAATTTAAAAAGGATATAAGGAAGATCTCTCTTGGAACTCATCCCGCTGTATCTTTAATCAAAGCAAGAGATAAATGGCTAGAGTCATCTAAAAAGGTTTTAGATGGGAAGGATATATGGATCTACCAAAACATAGAGGAGGCTAAAGAAAATAATTATATTGATGAAAATGAAGAAAATATATTTAGACCTTTGTCGGATAAAGAGATTATCTTATTTTGGAAAAGAATTGATTCTATTAACCAATTAAGTGCTATTACAAAACTTGCTTTAAAACTAATCCTCTTAACGGGAATTAAAAAAGATGACTTGTTGTTGGCTACTTGGGAAGACATTAATATAAACGATAGAACTTGGATGCTAAATTCTAGAAGAGAAATACGCCTCAATTCTTTAGCAATTCAAATGCTGCTAGAAATCCAAGATTTTGAGCATCATACTGCTTATAGCAATTCAGCTTTGAAACAAGCAATTCTTGATAGTAATAATAAGGTTATTAATCTTGGTCCAAAAACATTAGATAGAGCTCTTAATAAGAAAGGTTGTGAACGACTAGGAATTAATCAATTTCAACCTAATAGTCTGGCCGAGACCTTCGAGAAAATACTTGATAACAATAGAAATCATTCATACAGTCTAGATAAAAGCGAATCTGTAGCTTTATATATAAGAAATCTTATCCGATAAAAAACTTAAGCTTTGTTTGTTAATAAGTCCTGATTAATGTATATCTTAAAGATTAAAAAGAAACTAGAAACAAAGAGAATACTAGACATTAAGCTATTAGCAAAGAATGGAAGAGCAAAAACATAAGAAGCAAACAAACCCGTAAGGCTTTGATCGTACATAGGAGAACCCATCCAAACTCCAAAATTAGTTATAAGATAAAAAAGAGTTGGACTCAAAATAGATAAAGTTAATACGCGAGAAAATTTAGGAAGATAGAAAATATAACTAGATAGGCTTATGAGCAAGAAACTACCATATACCCAGAACATTTGCCCATGAAAACCTATAATTAAATCTGAAACCAGCATTACGGCAATTGGCAGTGCCATACCTAACTTACTATTGGAAATAAAAGGAAGAAAGATTATAGCTGCAATTATTGGTGTAAAATTTGGAGGATGAGGAACAAGTCTACTTAAAACAAATAGCCCAATAAAGAAAAGTATTCCTTTTAAAATATTCATAAGATAATTTTAAACTATAACTTAAAAGAAAAATATGATTGATAAGAAACATGCTAAAGCTTCTTTAACAGAAATCCGAGGATACCAACCTCCTGATGGCGGTGAAAGTTTTTACTACCAAGTAGAAAATGGGGTTAATTTAAGGGTAGCTATCTGGAACAAATCATCCGATAAAGGAACAATACTTTTGCAGTCTGGTAGAACCGAATTTATAGAAAAGTATTATGAAGTTATCCAAGAATTTATTCAGAGAGGTTTTTGTATTGCCCTAATGGATTGGAGAGGACAAGGTCTATCTGATCGCATCTCTAAAGATGTGCACTTAGGTCATGTAAAAGATTTCAGTGATTATGATTCTGATTTTATAAATGTAATAGAAAAAGTTTATGAAGACTTATGTCCCAAACCATGGATTGCCATGGGTCATTCCATGGGAGGCTGTCTAGTAGCTTCAGCAGCAGCTAAAAATACTGAATTATTCGATGCAGTGATACTTTGTGCACCTATGCTTTCGTTGCAAATGCCCTCTTTTGCTAAAAAATCTCTTTCTGTAGTTGGACTGATAGCAAAAATTGGATTTGGTGAGAAAGCCCTTGAAAGGCCTCAATGGCATGAAAAGAAAGGATGGCACCAAAGACCATTTGAAGAGAACAATGTAACTTCGGACGAAGCAAGATATGAAAGGTCAGAAAAACTTATAAGAAAAGATGAAAACCTTGCCATTGGAGGGCTTTCTATTAGCTGGGCTTACGAAGCCTTGAAAAGAACAAAAGAAATGAATTCTCCTGGATGGATAAAAAATATCCGCCAACCTGTACTATTATTAAATGCCACTAAAGATAAATTAGTTAACCCTAATGAGAATTTAAAAATTTGCAGCCAGTCAGATAAAGTGGTTATTGCAAATATTAAAAGTGAGCATGAAATTCTAATGGAAACAGATTTTATTAGGCAACAAGCTTGGGAAGCTATAGATAAATTTATAGAAGAAAATTTATGAAAATTCTTTGATTGCCTTCTGAATTCTTTCCACTACAACTTTCTGACCTAAGACTTCTGCCGTTCTATCTATAGAAGGAGAATTTATCGAACCTGTAAGCGCAACACGTAACGGCAAACCAATCTTGCCAAAACCAAGTTCGTGTTTTGATAGAACCTTTTCAATGATTTCTTGAACATCAGAGGCTTTCCAAGATTTGCTACTTTCAAATTCTGATAACACTTCAGATAAAAGTTCTATGGCTTGCTGGTTAATGCATTTTTTGACAGCCTTAGGATCATAATCTTCTACTTCTCTGAAGAAATATTCTGATTCTGAAGAAAAATCACTCATCAAAGAACATCGTTGTCTTATTAAATTTAACACTTCTAAAGAATAATCATCTTGAGAAAATTCTGTTTCCATACTACTTAATGTGGATAGCAAATTCTCAGAGTCTATTTGAGATAAGTATTCTTTGTTAAACCAAGACAGTTTTTCAAAAGAAAATGTTGAAGGTGAATTATTTATGTTCCCTTCCTTAAATTTATTAACTAATTCTTCATGATTAAAAATTTCTTGATCTCCTAGAGACCAACCTAATCTTACAAGGTAATTTTTTAATGCATCAGGAAGAACCCCTAATTGCTCGTATTCAAATACGCCCACTGCTCCGTGTCTTTTAGATAATCGCTTTCCATCTTCTCCTAATATCATTGGTACGTGGCCATAAATAGGCTCTTTAGCACCTAATGCTTTAAATATATTGATTTGCCTTGGAGTATTATTGATATGATCATCACCCCTTATGACATGCGTAATATCCATGTCTATATCATCTACTACTACGCTTAAATTATAAGTTGGTGTTCCATTGCTTCTCACTATAATTAGATCGTCCAATTCATGGTTAGATATTTCTATGACTCCTTTGACAAGGTCGGTAAAGGGGACAGATCCTTCTTGAGGGTTCCTAAACCTTATGACAGTATCCGATCCTTCTTTTAAATCTAATTCTCTGCATTTCCCATCGTATTTAGGTTTCAACCCATTCTTTTGTTGTTCTTCTCTAAGGTTTTTTAATCTTTCAGAAGTGCAACTACAAAAATAAGCTGCATTTGATTTCACCAAGTTTTTTGCGGCTGACAGGTGTTTTTCTTTATTCTTTGATTGGTAAATAACTTCATCATCAAACTGAATATTCATCCAGGAAAAACTATCAATAATAGCTTTGGTATGTTCCGACTTTGATCTTTCTAGATCTGTATCCTCAATTCTTAATAGGCACTTTCCTTGATGACTTTTGGCAAATAACCAAGCAAATAAAGCTGTTCTGGCTCCTCCTATGTGTAACCTACCTGTCGGACTGGGTGCAAACCTTGTTATAACTTTATTTTCCATCTCAGTTGTTCAGCCAAAGAGGTTTAACTCCTGTTTCATCTTCCATTTTTTTTAAATAAGCTTTATTGGCTGCTTGCTCTTCACTTTTAACCTCTACCACAATCGGTCTTGCACCATTTTTTAATACTTCTTTTTCTGATCCTTTTGTCTCTTCTTTATTGTTAGCAGTAGCAGACTCGAAATCTAAGGCACTTTGACCTCCAGTCATAGCAAGGTAAACATCTCCTAGAATCTTTGAATCCAACAAAGCTCCATGAAGTTCGCGGTCATACCCTCCTACCTCATACCTACCTACAAGTGCATCTAAGCTATTTCTCTGCCCGGGGTGCTTTTCTCTGGCTATTTGCAGAGTATCAGTTATTTTTTTGACTTCTAATGCAATTAAAGGATTCTTCTTAGAAACCAGTTTAATTTCATTATTCAGGAAACCTACATCGAATTCAGCATTATGAATCAGAAGCTCGCTACCTTTAATGAAAACTATGAAATCCTCATAAACATCTTGAAAATGGGGTTTGTCACTTAGAAATTCAGTAGTTAATCCATGCACCCTCAAAGCACCTTCGTCACTGTCTCTGTCAGGATTTAGATAAACGTGAAATTCCTCGCCCGTAAAACGTCTATTAATAATTTCGACGCAACCTATTTCTATAACCCTATGACCAGACTTGTGATCTAAACCCGTAGTCTCTGTATCCAGAATAATTTGTCTGTTCATTTAAATTTCTTCGACCCCTTTATTGGCCAACATGTCTGCTATTTCATTCTCTCTATGACCACTATGACCCTTTACCCATTTCCAAGAGATAGTATGTCGAGAAGACAGACTGTCTAGTACTTGCCACAAATCTTTATTTTTAACCGGTTTATTTGAAGAAGTTTTCCAGTTATTTTTTTTCCAATTCTCAAGCCATTTAGTGATACCATCTTTAACATAACCGGAATCCGTAGTCAGAGTAATCTT
>DQKS01000078.1 GCA_015660645.1 Gammaproteobacteria bacterium | reverse complement strand
GCTTCAAATAAAGAAGCAAATAATTCAATGATCTCAGGCGGTTCAAGCATTCTTCCTAAACCCACGTCTCCACAAGCCTGTTCGCCAGATCCCGGGCCATACAATGAGAAATTCTTATGTTCAAGGTTTTGAATGTTCGACTGAGTCCGTTGGTCCTTCCACATAGCCTGATTCATTGCAGGAGCAAGACCTATTGGGCCTTCAAACGCCAAAGTTATGCTCGACAATAAATCGTCTGCCCTACCCGAAGACAGTTTGGCCAATGTGTTGGCAGTGGCTGGAGCTATTAAAATGGCATCGGCCCATCGTGCGAGCTCAATGTGCCCCATGGCAGCTTCAGCTTCTGCGTCCAATAGATCGGTTGAAACGGGATTGCCTGATAATGCCTGTAAAGTGAGAGGCGTGATAAATTCTTTGGCAGACTGAGTCATAACAACTCGAATGGAGGACCCTGCTTTTTTTAGTCCTCTTACAATTTCTGCAGACTTATAAGCAGCAATTCCGCCGGTAACTCCGAGTAATATATTTTTATTTATTAAAGATTTCACTTAATCTAGGTATATAATTCTTTGGATTATAGCGTCTTAATCTTGCTTGCTGTTAATGGTTCTGGTATAAAACGCGCCTTCAAGAAACTTTATTTTAAATATGTCTAAAATTTGTCAAGTCACAGGTAAGAAGCCACAAGCTGGTAATAACGTCTCGCATGCGAAGAATCGTAACAGAAGAACGTTTGAGCCTAACCTCCATAAACATAGATTCTGGGTAGAATCAGAAAACAGGTATGTAAGTCTGAATGTTTCAGCTAATGGCATGAGAACAATTGATAAGAACGGCATAGATAAAGTGCTTGCTGATATTCGTTCAAGAGGAGAGAAAATATGAGAGAGAAAATTCGTTTAAATTCTTCTGCTGGAACTGGTCATTTTTATACTACTAGTAAGAATAAATCTACCATGCCAGATAAAATGGAAATCAAAAAATTTGACCCTGTTATTAGAAAACACGTGGTCTATAAAGAAGGCAAAATTAAATAATTCCAGCCGCTTCTTTTATAAATCTTTTCCTTAGCTCTGGAGCCTTCTGGGTAGCTCCAAAGGCCATATTTCGGCCTAACCTTACCCAAGGATTGGTAGATCCGAAACCTTGCTTAAAAACTTCCATGAAACCCATCATTCGTAGATTAATTGATTTCCTTGCTTTGCTATAATCACTCAGCATCTTGTCATTGCCTACATCTTCACCGTGACGCCTACTCCGCAAGATTCTACTAGCGAGTTCTTCAACATCTCCTAATCCTAGATTTAGACCTTGCCCTGCTAAAGGATGCATGGAGTGTGCAGCATCACCTATCAATACTACTCGTTGAGCGTAATAATCTTTTGCGTGCAGTTGGTGCAACGGATACGACGACATCTCTCCGTCTAGTGATAGCTTTCCTAATATAGATTCTGTTTTCCTTTCAAGTTCATTCAAAAAAGAAGGTATATCCAGATCAAGGAGCCTTTCAGCATAATCAATATCCGCAGACCACACCAAAGATAAGGATTCTTCATCGTCTTTTTGCATAGGAAGTAATGCAATAGGACCATTTTTGGTAAAGACTTGATAGGCAGTATTGCTGTGCGACTTCTCTGCCTTCAGATTAGCTATTAAAGCCTTTTGGTCATAACTCCAGGTCCTAATATTAATCGAAGAAAGTTCCCTAACTGACGAAAGCCCTCCATCTGCTCCCACCACTAACTTACAAGAAATATTTTCTCCTCCTTCGGTGCAAACCTTTATCGATTCTTCTTGAGGATCTAATGTCTTTAGCCTATCCCTTGAAAGAAATCTGAGATTCTTATGGTTAGGTAGTAATAAAAAAATACTGGATAAAATTGCATTGTTTGTTACTACGTCTCCCAATTTAGGCTGTCCAATCTCATCGGAAGAAAATTCCAGCGAAGAAGTGCCCTCAGAATCCCAAACGTAAATGTTCTTAAAAGGAGTCAGATAGTTCTGTATGCCTCTTTTTACACCGAGCTTTTCTAAAATATTCTGAGACGCTAAGTTTAAAGCAGCAGTTCTACCTCTAGAAATGTCTTCTTTGATTTCAGGTGTACCTTTATCTATCAAACAAACATCTACGCCCTCTTTAGCTAGAGATAAAGCCAAAGATGAACCAACTACGCCCGCTCCTATTACTACAACTTCAAAATCCATATTTATGAATTCATAAGATGTTCTATATCGGCTACTTCCCTCGGTGCGTCAGGTGTTAATATTTCAAATCCATCTTCAGTAACTAAAACATCATCCTCGACTCTGATACCAATGCCTTTCCATTTATCATCTACACCTTCCAGGCTGTCTAAAATGTAAATTCCTGGTTCGATAGTCATAACCATCCCTGGTTCAAGATCTCTCCATTCGCCATCAACCTTGTAATTGCCAACATCATGAACGTCCATGCCAATCCAATGCCCCACTCTGTGCATGTAAAACTTCGTGTAGTCGTTGTTACCTTTCAACAATCCCAAATCATTTAAACCATCGGTAATAACTTCCACTGACTTATCGTGCGGACTGTTCCATTTGTTGCCAGGCTTGACCTCAGCCATCGATTGACGATGGGCTTCCAGTACCACCTCGTAAACCGCTTTTTGCTCTTCAGTGAACTTGCCGTTTACCGGAAAAGTTCTCGTTACATCGGAAGCATAATGCTCATATTCGCATCCCGCATCAACCAACACTAAATCACCATCATTGAGCAAAGCATTGTTTTCTACGTAATGAAGTATGCACGCATTATTTCCACCACCAACTATTGAATTATAAGCAGGGTGTCTTGCACCGCCTTGCATAAAAGTGTGTAAGTACTCAGCTTCAAGCTGATATTCGTACATCCCAGGTCTCACACTTTCCATGGCTCTGATGTGAGCATCGGTTGTTATTGAGCCTGCTTTTTTCATGATTGCTATTTCATCCGAAGATTTCTTCAATCTCATTTCATGAAGCATTAAATCCAAGGACAATAAATTTTGTGGAGCAACCGAACCTTCTCTTGTTTTTCCTCTTATTGTGGTAATCCAATCTGACAAAGGCGCTTCTATTCCATTCGGAGAACTCATTGAGTAATAAACGTTCTTTGCGCCGTCCATGAGTTTAGGCATTAACTCATTAACATCAGAGTAACTGTAAGCTTTATCAGCTCCAAATTTCGAAACTGCTCCTTCTTGACCGGCTCTAAAACCATCCCATTGTTCTCTTACCGGATCTCGGTCTCTGCAAAACATTACAAACTGGTCTTCTTTGGCTGAAGGTCTTAAGACAAGCAAAGAATCAGGCTCGCTGAACCCTGAAAGGTAAAAGAAACTGCTGTCTTGTCTGTAAGGGAAATCAGCATCTGAATTCCTTACTTTAGGAGAAGATGAAGCCAATACTATTACAGAGTCCTCTAAGACCTGAGCCAACAATGCTTTTCTTCTTGCTAAAAAATCTATATTCATTTTTAACTATTCCGTTTCTACATAATATTTATAAATACTATGATAAATCATGGTAGCAAGAAAAACCTTTGAAAGTTAAACTTAACCTTTGAAGAGTTAAAAAAATGTCAGATCAAAATTTTAAAATACTAGAAACAGAAGTTAAAGGATTAATAAAACTTAGCACTCAGTTAAAAGAAGCAAACGATCATCTCTCAAAAAAAAACTCAGATTTACTGGAAAAGAATAAAAAACTTAAAGGGACGTTAGACCTAACAAAAACCAAGGTTGAGAAAGTTATAAAAAAATTGAAATCTCAAAAATAGATCATGGCAAATATAACAAGCGTCACAATACTAGGAACAGTATATAAAATCGCTTGCCCACCTGAAGAAAGTGAAGCAGTAGAGCAAGCCGCCGTTTTTCTTGATGGCAAGCTTAAAGAACTAAGAGAATCTTCAAGTCTTGATGAAAATAAGGCAACCATCATAACTGCCTTAAATATATCCAATGAATACTTGAAAGATGCTGCTAAAGGAAAACAAGTTGATGTTAACCAGGAAGGTATTATTCGACTGGGGAAAGAGGTAAAAAAACACCTTAAAAGTATCTCTTTATTAGAAGATTAATGCGGTATACTTTCTTTGCTTCCTGGTTTATTCGATAGTGAATACTCTACTCTCGAGCTGATATAAAAAATCTAGGAGGTTACGTGCTGGTCTTGTTGAGCGTACCCTGCATAGGGGAGCCTGATAGAACTGCCGGAGCCCCCGCCTTGAACGTGACAGTTCAGGGTAGTATTGATAACGGTAATCTGGGAAGCACCTTCTCTTAATGAATGCAAAACAAGAAGCCAGAGAAAAGGCTATCAAGATAAGAAAAAAACTTTCTTTAAAAGATCAGGAAATATTTTCCAATCTTATAAAAAAAAATTGGGACACTATAAAAAAAGACTTTAACCTGAATAAAGTGGGTTTCTATTGGCCCACTCAAGGAGAAATCTCCTCCTTACCCATAATAGAAGAGCTTATAAGGGAAGGTTCTAGGTGTTTTCTTCCAATAGTTTCTACAAATACAGAAGTACGCAAATTAACCTTTAAGGAATACAGTGCAAATACTAAATTAAAGGCTAACAGGTTTAAGATACCCGAGCCTACAGAAGGAGTTGAAGTTTCTGCTGAGAAATTAGATCTCATTTTTGTACCTTGTGTTTGTGTTGACGAAGCGGGTTATAGGATAGGAATGGGAATGGGGTTCTACGACATTACCTTCAAAGAAATTTCTACACAGCCGCAATTAATAACGCTGGCTTACGATTTTCAGAAGATTTATTCATGCTTCCCAGAAGTGCACGATATTCCTACACATGGAGCAATTACTCCCACAGGTTATTTTGATTTTTACTCAAGAAAAGCAGAATAAGCTGGATTATCTGATTCATCCCAGAAAGGGTACTCTAGCTCTTTTAATTGCTTAACTAGTCTTCTTTTTTGTGATGGTTTAGCTTCAAAACCAACCAACACCCTTCCATAAGCGGCGCCTTGATTGCGGTAATGAAATAAAGTGATATTCCATGAATCACTAAGCTTGTCTAAAAAATTAATTAAAGCTCCAGGTTTTTCAGGAAATCTTACTCTAAATAACAACTCTCCTTTGCTTATTACATTCTTAGGTGCCCTTCCGCCTACCATATGTTTTACATGTAATTTAGCAACTTCATTGTCAGACAGATCTTCAAGAGGATAACCTTTCTTTCTTAGGTCATCTAAAAGGGACTTCTTTTCTTCAAGCCCATCGTTAAGTCTACAGGCAACAAAAATATTAGCTTCCTTCTTATCATCTGCACGGTAGTTAAATTCTGAAATCATTCTTTTCCCCAAAGACTTGCAAAACTTCCTAAAACTTCCTTTTTCTTCTGGAATTCTTACATTCAGCAAGACTTCTTTCTTCTCTCCAAGTTGTACTCTCTCAACTATATGAGACAACCTATCAAAATTTAAATTAGCTCCAGAATTAATAGCCAAAAGATCTTTATTTTTCCAGCCCCTTCTTTTTGTTAATTTCTTAAGCCCTGCTAAAGCTAAAGCACCTGCGGGCTCCGGTATAGTCCTAGTTTCTTGGAAAGTATCCTGCACAGCAGCACAGATTTCATCAATAGAAACTGTTACTACTCCATCTATCCATTCCTCAATAAGAGAAAAAGTAGTTTTACCTATCTGTTTTACCGCAACTCCGTCTGCAAAAAGGCCTACCTCTTTAAGAGATACTCTCTTACCGGCACTAATAGCAGCATCTAAACAAGCAGCATCTTCAGGCTCAACTCCGTAAACTTTTATTTTCGGATTTATTGATTTTATATAAGAGCCTACTCCTGCAAGAAGGCCTCCACCTCCTACGGGTACAAAGACAGCATGAACCTTTGAATCAAGAGCATCTAAGATCTCCATTCCAATTGTGCCCTGCCCGGCTATTACATCAGAGTCATCGTAAGGATGAATAAAAGTAGCTTCTTTCTTTTTTGTTAAATTTTTAGCAAATTTAAATGCTTCGTCAAAGTTATCTCCGTGCAGAATTACTTTTGCCCCAAATCTTTTTACAGAGTTTATTTTTATGCTTGGAGTGGTAACAGGCATAATAATTGTTGCCTTTAACCCTAACTTGGAAGAAGCAAAGGCTACGCCTTGCGCATGATTTCCTGCTGACGCAGCAATAACAGGTTTATTAATACCTTTCTTGTAAAGTTTTGATAGCTTGTTGTAGGCACCTCTTAATTTAAAAGAAAAAATAGACTGCATATCTTCTCTTTTAAGAAGAATATTATTCTCATATTGAGATGAAAGACCAACAGCTTTCGTAATTGGACTTACTTGCGCAACATCATAAACATCAGTTGATCTGATCTTGTTAACGTATTTTTTACTTTTCTTTAATTCCATTGATCTATACTAACCTTCAATTAACGAAGCGCGCTATTATACTTAGAGCTTTATAATAATCACTTTAATCATTGGTACACATGAATCAAGACGAAAAGAAACAAAAAGCAGCAGAATCTGCATTTTCACTGGTTTTACCTACTTTAAATAAAGAATCTGTCCTGGGAATCGGCACAGGATCAACAACAAACTTCTTTATTAAAGAGTTAAATAAAACAAAAGTAGATATAAAAGGAGCGATTTGCAGCTCGGAAGCTTCAAAAGATCATCTTCAAGAATCAGGTATCAAAGTCATGGAATTGAATGAAGTGCATGGTATTGACGTTTATATAGATGGAGCAGATGAGTTTAATTCTAGATTTGAACTTATTAAAGGAGGAGGAGGGGCTTTAACAAGAGAGAAAGTATTAGCAAATTCTTCAAAGGAATTTATTTGTATAGTAGATGATACAAAGTACTCAGGATTGCTAGGAAATTTTCCTCTACCAATTGAAGTGCTAGAGGTAGCAAGAAGTGCTATTTCCAGAGAGATCATGAGAATGGGGGGCAAGCCAGTTTATAGACAAGGATTTATAACTGATAATGGTCACCAAATTATAGATGTGCATAATTTAAAGATAGACATTCCTTTTGAAATGGAAGCAACTATAAATAATATTCCTGGTGTAGTGGAGAACGGAATATTTGCTAAAAGGACAGCAGATATAATCTTGCAAGCTACGGATTCAGAAATTAAAACTTTAAATAAAAACCAATAATATATTATATTTTATTGATAGTAATTACTTACTTACCTAGATATTAACGAAGCTATCTCGCTAGTTAAAAGCTCGCCATCTGGCTCAACTTTTTCATTATAATGTTTAACAGATCCATCTCTAGCTATTAAATATTTATTAAAATTCCAGGCTGGCTGAACTCCTGTTTCTTTTATAAGGTCAGCAAAGAAAGGATTTGCTTTATAGCTCCTTAATTTAAGCTTGCCTCCATTAGTTACATGAGACCTCTTAAACATAGGAAATTCTACTCCATAGGTAGTTTGGCAAAATTCTTTTACCTTTTCTTCTTCAGTAAATTCTTGAAAGAAATCACCTGAAGGAAAACCTAAAACTACAAAGTCTTCTTGCTTATGTTTTTCATACAAACCTTGTAATGCTTCGTATTGATACGTGTATCCACATTGACTAGCGACATTAACAGCTAACACTACTTTATCTTGATATTCACAAAGATTTACTTTTTCTGTTGAACCTAAAACTCTTACTTTATGATCAAGCACAGAAGGGCAACTTGCATACAATCCATACGAAATAAGTAAAATTAAGCTTAATATAGTTTTTTTCATAATTTTATCCTTTTTAATAAATCCAAACCTGTGTTCCTTCTTCAACCACGTTAAACAACTCTATTACTTCAGTATTATACATCCTTATACAACCATCTGAAGCCGGTTTGCCCAACAATCCCTCTTCTGCTGTTCCATGAATATATATGTACCTGGTACGGGAATCCACATCAGATCCTTTATTGATACCTAATTCAAGGCCATCTAGCCATAGAATCCTAGACGTAATATGGTCATATTCAGTATCAATAGGATCAGAAATAATATTTGCAATTGCTCCATTCCATTTTCTTCCCTTTAAAATTGCATTGATAGGTAGATTATTTCCAATTTTCTTATAAATAATGTGCTTACCAAGTGGAGTTTGGAGACTATTTTGCCTACTACCTGTTCCATACAATGAGGATGATATTAAATACTCCTTATAAACTGTACCTTTATTAAGAAGAAACATTTTCTGAGATATAATATCTACTAAAAGTAGGCTTTTATACTCTTTATAACCCTCTATCTCAGGTATATTTCTATCTATAATGCTATTTTTACTCATATTCGAATCAGTCCCTACACCTAAAGTACCGCATGAATTCATAGAATATATTATTATAAAAAAGGTACAATATTTAATTATTCTGAACATTTATTAAACTTTTGTTCTATTATTTATATTTTATTTAAATAAAATAACTTTTGTCCTATTTATTAGTATATTTAAAAAGATTATTATTCCTATATAAAGGTAAATTATCAAATTTCCTAAATGATTATAAGGTGTATAACCTTCTTGTAAAACTACTTTTCCTTTTAAAGTTTTTTCTTCAAAATACCCTTGTCTGTTTATAACATTGCCTTTATGGTCAATAATTGCACTTATTCCACTATTTGTAGAACGTAATAATGGCTTTTGATGCTCTAATACTCTATCTTTAGCTATTTGTAGATGTTGTTCAGGCCCTATAGATGCCCCAAACCAAGTATCATTGCTTATTGTCACAAGAATATTACTATTAGCAGC
>DQKS01000005.1 GCA_015660645.1 Gammaproteobacteria bacterium | reverse complement strand
GCTATTGGTCCATCAAAAAATTCTCTTACTTCTCTGACCAAAGCAAAAGGGCTTAAAGTTCCTGCATGACCACCAGCTCCTGCACAAACTAAAATTAGACCATCGGCTCCTTCATCAACAGCTTTTTTAGCGTGGCGTATATTTATAACGTCATGCATAACAGCTCCATCGTAACTATGAACAGCATCAACTACTGATTTAGGTGCTCTAAGGCTTGTTATGATTATAGGAACTTCATGTTTTACACAAATATCCATGTCCGCTTCAAGTCTGTTATTAGAGTGATGACATATTTGGTTAACTGCAAAAGGAGCAACAATTTCATCAGGATTAGTCTCTTTATACCCAGCTAACTCTTCTTTCATAGAAGTTATCCACTCATCTAGTTTTTCAACAGGACGAGCATTTAAAGCTGGAAATGAACCAACTATACCTGCTTTACACTGAGCCATAACAAGCTCTGGGTAAGAAACTGTAAATAGTGGTGCACCTATTACCGGCAATCTTGTTTTGTCTTTTAAAAAATTTACTACGTCCATGATTATATTTAATTATTGATTTGAAACCCAAAAAATAACCATAGCTAGTAGAGCTAGAATTATTCCTAAAGCTGCATAAGCATCTGCTTTACTATCAGCATTCCTTAGTTCATCTTGTTCTTCGTTATCGGTCATTTCTCGTCCTTATAATATTAAAGTTGCACTAATACCCTACCAACCTGACCACCTCCCAAGATGGTCTCAATCTCATCCGGTAAATCTTCTAAAACTATTTCTTTTGTTGAATGATCCAAATTAATCTTCCAATCTGAAGAAAAATGTTCCCAAATATGGGTTTTTGCTTCAAGAGAAATTTCTACCGAATCAATACCAAGAAGTGCATTACCTCTTAGAATAAAAGGCAAGATTGAGCTCTCAAAAGAGTGACCTCCTACAAGTCCGCTACAAGCAACAGCGCCACCAGGTTTAAGCGAAGTAAGAAGAAGACTTAAAATATCTCCACTTACCACATCAATACCTACATCCCATATACTTTTTCCAATCGGCTTTCTTGTAGTTTCTGCTAATTCTTCTCTACTTAAGACATGAGAAGCACCAATGGAACTAAGAAAATCTAACTGATCATTTTTCCCGGTTACTGCGGTTACTTCTGAACCCAATTTTGAAAGTAGCATGACTGCTACAGAACCGACTCCACCAGTCGCCCCTGTAACGATGGATTTAGTATCTGATAAACCAATGTATTCTCTGTAGCTTGCTAAAGCATGTACAGATAGACCCGCAGTTAATCCAGCAGTACCTAAAGACATAGCTTCTTTTGCACTAAGGCCTTTGGGCAAGGCAATAGCCCAACTAGACGGAACACGAATATACTCACCAAATCCGCCGGGCGTATTCATACCTAAGTCATACCCAGTCACTATTACAGAATCACCCTCTCTAAAATTCTTATCTTGAGATTCTTTTACAATACCAGCAGCATCTATACCTGGCGTATGAGGGTAATTACGTGTCACGCCGGGCATACCTTTAGCCGACATTGCATCCTTATAGTTCAAAGAAGAATATTGAACCTTAATAAGCAGATCACCCTTTGGAAGATCTTTGATATTTCTCTCAACTATGTTTAATTGATTGCTTTCTTCTATTTTTGCTGACTCTAAAGCCTTGTATGTTTGTGTCATTATTTATGAAATAAATCTGCTTTTATTAAGTGAATCGTAAATCCTTAAAACTGTTTTATTAATAAAAATCTCGGTTGCAAAAGCAAAACGCTCAGAAAGATTTTTCTTTTCTACATATTCAATTTCAAACAATTCAAATTTCTTTGATAATTTTACTAAGTAATCATCCGAAGTTCCTATCTCGTCTATCAAACCAACATTCAGCGCCTTTTCACCTTGCCACACTTCTCCTGTGGCAACTATACTGGTGTCTATCTCTGGTCTATTTTCTTTAACAAAATCTTTAAAAATTAAGTGCAGATCCTCTAATTCAGATTTAAATTTACTCCTACCTTCTTCGGTGTTTTCTCCAAACACTGTTAAAGTTCTCTTAAATTCTCCTGCCGTATGCATTTCAAAATCAACTAGATTCTTTTTAAGTAATTTATGAATATTTGGCATTTGGGCTATTACACCTATGGAACCAACCAACGCCCAAGGTGCAGCAACAATCTTCGTGGCAACACAGGACATAAGGTAACCACCGCTAGCAGCAACTTTATCAATGCATACTGTCAGTTTAATTTTATTGTCGATTAGTCTTTTTAATTCCGCAGCGCATAGCCCATAAGCGTAAGCAGACCCACCACCACTCTCAACCTTTAGCACAACTTCTTTGCATTTAGTTTCTGAAACTAAAATAGCATTTATCTCATGTTTGAGCTTATCAACTTCAGAAGCTTGAATATCGCCATGAAAATTAAGTACGTAGATTGATTGCTGATCTTTGGTAGGATTCTTTTTTTCATTTTTCTTCTTTTTTTGAAGATCTTTTCTAAATTTTTTGTAGCTCTTTGGATCCAATTGAGAGCCTTTTAAGGCAGAGCCCATATTCTTAAACTGTTCGGACAAGTTCTTGATTTGTAAATATCCTTTTTCAGAAACAGACTTACTTTTAGAAGAATTAATAATCATTAAGATAGGTAAAAAGATAGCTGTAACGATCGTAATTACTTTTAAGAGAAAAACTCCATACTCAATTATTAAATCCATAACTAATCTATTTAGGTTGCATCCTTATGGCACCATCTAATCTAATAGTTTCTCCATTGAGAAAAGCATTTTCTACTATATGTTTAACCAATGAAGCATACTCAGAAGGTAATCCTAATCGCTTAGGAAATTGGGTCATCTCAATGAGAGGATTTCTAATTGAATCTGGTGCCATTCCCATTAAGGGTGTATCAAAAATACCTGGGGCAATGGTATTAATTCTAATTCCCATTCTAGCAAGGTCTCTGGCTATAGGAAGTGTCATGCCTACAACTCCTCCCTTGCTGGCACTATAAGCTGCCTGGCCTACTTGGCCATCAAAAGCAGCAACGGAGGCTGTATTAATAATTACTCCACACTCTCCGTCTTTAGAAGGCTCGTTATTACCCATTTCTACTGCAGCCAGCCTAAGGACGTTAAAAGTTCCATTGAGATTGATGTCAACTACTGTCTTAAAATAATCTAGAGGATGAGCACCATTTTTTCCTACAGTCTTACTAGCGCTCCCTATGCCCGCGCAGTTCACTACGATATGCAGTCCATCAAATTTATTTAATGTTTCCTCTATAGCCTTTTGTACTGATTCCTCTTCAGTAACATTTGCAACCACATAACAAGCATTTTCTCCAAATGATTCTGCTGCAGCTTTAGCGTTATCTTCATTTAAATCAAGAATCATAACTTTAGCTCCTGATTCTATTAAAGTTTCAGCAGTGGCTAGCCCGAGTCCTGAAGCACCGCCTGTTATTAAAGCAACTTTATTCGTTAGTTCCATTATTATCTCCTAGTCGTATCTTGGGAGGCTGAATATTACACGATATAACTAGAGATAAAAACTCTTTAGAGACTATTGCACTAAGTTTTACAACTTTTACTTTCAACCGCACCAAAATAATGCATATTTTTCCTAGAATCTTTAATTATTAGTGGCATATAAGTTGCATATATTAAGTTGTGTATACGATTATTTAATAAACTTAGGAGCTTAAATGAACATATTTAAAAAATTTACTTTAATACTTCCTCTCATTTTAGGGTTTACTACCATAAATTCTGCAGACTTTGAATCTAATGTGTCAATTACAAACGACTACATTTGGAGAGGAATGACTCAGTCAAGTGGCGAACCTGCCATTTCAGGTGGCTTTGATATTTCAGGAGAAACAGGCCTATATTTTGGAACTTGGGGTTCAAGTATAGAATTTGGCGGTGATACAGCTGCTATGGAACTCGACTACTACTTTGGATATGCCAATGAACTAGAAAATGGTGTTAGTTACGATATAGGATACTTGGCTTTTACTTACCCAGGAGATGATGGAGCTGATTTTGAAGAAGTTTATCTGGGTTTAGGATATGGGTTATTTGGAGCGACATATTCTATAGGACAAGACGATGCCTCGGATAACATAGAATTTTCATTAGCTGTTGGTGAAACAGGGATTGGCTTAACCTATGGTGACTATGAAGATACAGGTAAATATACAACCCTAAGCTATGACTTCCCTCAATCTGTCGCTGGGCTCGGAATAAGTATAGCTTGGAGCGACTTTTCCTCAGAAGAGGCAAATGGAGATCAAGATGGTTTCTATATCACTTTCTCTAAGTAGACCTTAATTAACGTGAAAAGGTTGGGTCCTAGCCCAACCTTTTTTTATTCAAAACCGGGAAAGCGTAAGCCTGTAAAATTTTATTTAAAACTAATTTTTCTGTATTTATAAAACGCAGCATAAATTTAGAGGCTTCTTCGGAATTGATATTTTCTTCTACTAAATGTTTATATTCTTTATTTTCTTTAGCTAATTCACTGACAGAAAAGTGATTAGTTGGCCACAACTTGTAGTTGCTTAGAATTGAAATATCTATTTCTTTAACCAGCTGTTCTATAGAACTTAAGTTGCCTTTGATTTGCTTGCATATATGTAAATGCACCCTTCCCTTAAAACCTGTTATTCCTTTAATTAACTCACTTATATCTCGAGTATTATTTAATTTTTTTTCGGACTTTTCCCATCCTTTCCTCCCTGCTGCCTTTGTGATATCAAGAGGGTCATATTCATAAGAAATCACAACTGGAGTTAAGTTAATATTTTGTAGCCACTCATTAAGTTTTAATGATTTTCTAGTTGATAAAAAAAGCATCTTCAAAACAGCTATATCAGTTGAGTCATTCCCATCATTTGCCCTGCCTTCTCTCTGAGCAATCCAAATACTTTCTAAATCTTGTGTAATGCTCTTATATATATAAGACGATAATCTCTGTAGTTTCCTAAATCTCTCTTTCACGCCTTCAATGTTTCTATGCACTACAAAACTTTTATTTAATCTCATGAGGTCCTCTGCATAACCTCTATCAAGCAAATTATCGCCAATTGCCATTCTTGCTGTCTTCGTATCATTTAAATATAAGGCATAGTTTAAAAAAGCAGCATCCATAGATATGTCTCTGTGATTACCTATAAATAGAGAAGGTTTATTCAAAAGATTTTCTTCACCTGAAACAGTAAAGCCTTGAGTAGTATTCTCAATCATCTTACCTACGAAAGGTGCTAAATTATTCTGAAAATCTTTAATAGATTTTGATGCACCAAAATAACTATTAAATTTCATTTTAAAAAGAACTCTGCCTAAATAAGGAAAGAGAAAGGAAGCTCTTGGAAAAAAGAATGGAGACAATCGAGAAAGGAAGACCGGATTGTTTGTTAATCTCTCAATAACTTCTGGAACTTCACTGTCGTTATATGGACTAATCTCTTTAAAATCGTTCAAAGTATTTTATCAATCTATAGTTATTAAGAAATCTTTCATCGCTTGAAAAACCTGAGTGGGTTGTCGGTAAGTAATATCATGTGTTCCTTCATCAATCGTTATTAACTTAACTTGTGGAATTGATTCTTTTAACAATTGACTACCTGCATAGGGAACCACACCGTCTAATTGCCCCCATATAGCTAAAGTTGGTATTTCCATATTTCCTATTTTGGAATACATATCAACAGCATTAAAAAGATTAAAATTTCTAACAGTAGAAAGAAGAGACTCTGTAAAACCTTTAAATAGTAGTTGGCGGTTAAAGTGCATTAAGAACTCTTCTTCATTAATTGACAAAGGATCATCGCTATTAGCTGTCTCTGACATTTTTCCAACTCCATATATTTTGTGATTAAACACATGCCAAAACCATTCCCCTATCAGAGGTTTTACTGACCATCCTGAAAGTCCTGCAGCTTGAATCCTAAATCCAGCAGGTGCTATTAAAGAAATACTCTTTACCAATTTAGGATAAGTTATTGAAAAATGGCCCACGATAGGACCTCCCATGGAATAACCTACAAGATGAAAGGGCTGGATTAAATCTTGTGAATCAGCTAATTCTTTTAAAGATTCAACATATAAATCCTTATTGTATGGTATTTTTGGTCTTTCAGAATAGCCTCTCCCAAAATGATCGTAGACTAATACTCTATAGCCTTCGCTAGTTAAATTATCTAAAAGTCCACCCCAAACAAAGCTAGGAGTTGAAAAACCATGAACCATAATAATGGTTTTACCATTGTCTTTTACCTCATCCGGCATAAACCAGCGGTAATAAACATTTCCTTTACTTTGTTTAATCCAAGAGCCTTCGGACGGCAGGTCTGAGGACTTTAAGGTTACTAGATGATAAGTTTTTAGTAGATAAGGTATATATAGAATTAGAAATAATATTAAAAGAAATAAAAAAAGATAATTCATTTATACATTTCACTGCTATTTTAAGAAATAATCAATGGCTATATTCGTCTAAGCCTTACTAGTAAGATAGATTTATAAAAAATTAGATCATGCATACATTTTTTCAAGATTACGATTTTTATGGTTTTGTTCATAGAGGTGGAGATGAAGCTAAAACTGAAAATACTCTTGAGGCCTTCCAGTATTCTTCTGATTTAGGCTTTATTTTTATGGAAACGGATGTTCAATTTACCAATGATGGTGAGGTAGTTGTATTTCATGATAGAGACTTGAAAAGAATTGCAGGTATTGAAAAAAAAATTAGTGAATTGAGTATTAATGAAATTAAATCAATAGATCTTATAAATGGTGGAAAGATCCCTACTCTGGATGAACTTTTATACTCTTTTAAAGATCTAAGATTTAATATAGATATAAAAGTTGATGCTGCCGTAGAAAGATCTGTAGAAATTATTAAATCTCACGGAGCCTTAAATCGAACTTGTTTAGCTGCCTTCTCGTCTAAAAGAGTAGATCATATAAGAAACCTAGCCGGAAAGGATGCCTGCACTTCTATGGGTCAATTAGAAGTTTCTAAACTAATTATGCAATCTTACGGATTTCCTTTTAAAAAACAATCAGGCATGTGCGCGCAAGTTCCAGTAACTCAATGGGGTTTGCCTGTAGTAACTAAAAGGTTTATTAAAGAAGCACATGCTCAAGAAAAATTAGTCCATGTTTGGACAATAGACGAACCAAAAGAGATGTTTAGCCTTATAGATATGGGTGTTGATGGCCTTATGACAGATAAACCAAGTGTTCTCAAAAAAGTAATGACAGAGAAAGATTTATTCTAATCAGGCACTCTCCAAAGTAAAATCAAACCCGGGATAAACAATATCAGTAAACTCAATATTCCATAACCAGGATTTCCTGTTAACAAAGCAATACCAGAAACCATAAAAGGCCCCAATATGACAGAAGATTTACCTATAAAGTTATAAAAACCAAAAAACTCAGCTGCTTTTTCAGGAGGAATTAGATTACTAAAATAAGACCTGCTAATTGCTTGAACACCCCCTTGCACTAAACCAATAACAGAAGCAACTATATAAAAATCTAAAGCAGAGTCTATTTGAGAACTAAATAGCACTACTCCTATGTAAGTAACTATGCCGAAAGTTAATGACAGTTTGTAGCCAAATTTATCAGCATATAATCCAAATACAAGAGTAGCCGGGAAACCTATAAATTGAGTTAAAAGTAAGGCTCCAATCATAGATGTGGCTGTCAAACCTATGTCTGATCCATAAGAAGTAGCCATTCTTATGATTGTATCTACTCCATCCATGTATAAAAAATAAGCAATCAAGAAGATAACGGCACTTTTATATTTTTTTATAGATCTGGAAGTTTTATAAAGATTACTAAACGCCATCCTTACCACTGAAGAACGCCCTACCTTCTTTTCAAGGTTCTCTTCTTTTACATTTAAAAATATAGGGAAAGAAAAAATAAACCACCAGATTGCTACACTCAGAAAGGACCATAAAACGGCTTCAATAGGCGAAGAGAGACCAAACCATGCAGGTTTTATATACATCAATACATTTAGCAAGAACAACAGGCCTCCTCCTAGGTAACCCAGCGAAAAACCCAAGGCCGAAATCCAATTTCTTTCTTCGGGCTTTGAAACACCTATTATTAAAGCGTCATAAAATATATTTCCTCCAGAAAAGCCTATTACACCAAGAGCGTAAAATATAATTGCTAGCTTCCATGAGCTTTCAGGTATAAAAAATAAATAACCTGTAGAAAGAATACCTACTAAAGCAAAAGCAAAAAGAAATCTCTTCTTTATACTTCCAACATCAGCAAGTGCTCCTAAAACAGGAGCGCTTATAGCAATAATTAAGCCGACCAACGAATTGATAGATCCAATCGCAAAAGTACTTTGTGCTGGATCTAAATCCCCTGCCCAATATGATTTAAAGAAAATTGGAAAAAAACCTGCCATTACAGTAGTTGCAAAACCTGAATTAGCCCAGTCATAAAATGCCCAACTCCATGCTTTTTTATTTAATTTTCTTTGACCTTCCATATTTAAAAAAGAATAATACTATTATTTAAGGGAGAAACTAAATGGAAGAAGATAAAAAAACTCTAATTACTATAGCTTCGTTTTTTGGATTGATTGGTGTGATTATTATTCTGCAAATTTTTCTTTCTATATATTTGCAATCAATTTACTAGAATTATTACTAGGAGAAAAAAAATGAACTCGAGAATATGCCAACTATTAAATATAGAATTTCCTCTAGTAGCTTTCACACACTGTAGGGATGTTGTTGTAGCAGTGTCAAAAGCTGGTGGTTGTGGGGTTCTTGGAGCAGTTGGTATGTCGCCAGATCAATTAGAAAAAGAATTAAAGTGGATTGACGAACATATAGATGGAAAACCTTATGGTGTTGATGTTTTGATTCCTAATAAGATGGTTGGTAAAGATGAAAAGTTTGATGCAGAAAAATTAGCGAAGATGATTCCTCAAGAATATGCGGATTTTAGAGCTGATGTCTTAGAGAATAGTGGCATAGAGGCTTCGGAACTTAGGACTATTGATACCGCTGGATCTGGTTTTGCAGCCAATACCCAATCCGGTGGAGCAAAAGCTTTACTAGACGTTGCCTTTAAACATCCAATAAGTCTTATTGCTAATGCATTAGGAGTTCCACCAGATTGGATGCTTCAAATGGGAAAAGATAATGATGTTAAAGTTGCTGCTCTTTTGGGTACAGCACAACATGCTATAAACCAAGTGAAAGCAGGAGTAGATATACTTGTGGTTTCTGGAACAGAGGCAGGTGGACACTGTGGTAGCGTCCCTACAATGATTCTAATACCGGAAGTGTATGAAGCTATCCAGCCGTACGGAGACGTGCCTATTCTTGCTGCAGGCGGAATAGTTACAGGAAAACAGATGGCTGCTGCAATGACCATGGGCGCTTCAGGAGCATGGTGTGGCTCTGTGTGGCTAACCACAATTGAATCTGAAGTAGATCCGGTTATAAAAGAAAAAATGATTGCAGCAAACTCAAATCAGACTGTTAGATCGAGAAGTAGAACAGGTAAACACTCAAGACAGCTTAAATCAACTTGGACAGATGCCTGGGAATCAGAAAAGGCACCTGAACCTCTCCCTATGCCTCTTCAGCCCATGGTAGCTGAACCGGCTTTACAAAAAGTTAATAAATTAGCTGCTAGCGGTCATGCGGGAGCTCAAGATCTAGCAACATACTGGGTAGGCCAAGGCGTTGGGTTGATGAATCAAAGTATCTCAGCAAGCGATGTTGTTCAAGATTTTAAGGAAGATTTTATAGAAGCCTACGAAAGATTAACTGGATTTTTTGAAGAATAATTAAACTTTTTGACCTTCTTTAAGAATCAAGTATTGCCTAGATTGATCATTCACAGGCTCTGTTAAAGAATGAGAAATCTTTCTAACAGCCCCTTCAGGGGCGTACTGTAATATATAAGCCTTCCTTATATTCTCCGAAGTATTTGGGCCTGTTCTATGAGGTGTCAAAGAAGAAAAAACTGCTATGCTTCCAGCTTTTAATGGTAAGGGTACTGCCTTAGAAGAGTCTAGGTTAATTTCATAACCAAGATCCGTAATTTCATGATGCAATGTTCCTTGTTTATGCAGACCAGGCATAATCCAAGGACAGCCATTAAATTCATCCGTATCAGTTAAAGCAACCCAACAGGTTAAATAGGCCTGCGGTTCTACAAAAGTATAACCATTGTCTTGGTGCCAGGGAAATTCATCAAGGGTACCAGGTTTTTTGTATACTGCTTGATCCCAATAAAGACGAACATCATTCCCAATTAAGTCCTTACAAAGGTTACTGAAAACTTCATGTCTACTAAATTCTTTTAATTCATCGGATTGGGTTACTAAATGAGTAGTAAAAGTTATTTCTTCTGCTCTCGAAATAAAGAATTTCCCCTCATCAAGCCCTTTTAGTGCCTCAGTTACATTAAATTCATAAGGATCAATGTTTCGGATAATTTCAGATATAAGAGAATTATCAAAAGCATTTTCTACCACCAAGTAGCCATCCGAATCAAATAAATTTATTTGATCGTCTGATAAATAATCGAAAGAGCCGTCTCTCATAGACCAAGAAAACCCTTTATTATCTTTATGGTGTTTAAGGTTCATCTAATTTAACTCCTCGAGAATTCTAATTGTTTACCTTGTTGAGTACTTAAAAATTTTCCTCTACTAAAAACATGCTTACCGCTCACAAATGTATCAACTATCTTAGAACTAAACTTGTCTCCATTAAATGGAGACCATCCACAGGCATAATTTGTTTTCGTGTCATCTATAATATGCTCATCATTTAAATCAACAAGGACTAGATCGGCCCAGTAACCTTCTCGAATAAAGCCTCTATCTTTTATCTTAAACCTCTTCGCAATGTTATGAGAAGTAAT
>DQKS01000057.1 GCA_015660645.1 Gammaproteobacteria bacterium | reverse complement strand
AAGGAGAGAATAGAAATAACGCAACTGTACTTAACCAAATCCCGTCAGGTTGGAGAAATTCTAGACTGCCTAAACAAAAAATATCGTTTAAATATCTAAAAGAAGAAATAACTATTTCTTATAGCTCTAAAAGGGATGGCAGCTTTAATCTTAACGAAGACTCTGTAGCCAAGATAGTTGATTGGCATAAGGATTCAATAGACATTGAAATAAATAACAAACGTTTGTTTTCTAAGATAACAAAAAAAGCTGACAAGATAGTAGTCCACATGCCTTGGGGGGACGCTCTACTAGAAACCCTGCCGCGTTTTGTGTTGCCTGGTTTAGATATAGAATCCGGCGGTTTAATTGCACCTATGCCCGGTAAAGTTATTGATTTAAAAGTTAAAGTTGGAAGTAAAGTAAAAAAAGGTGACACGCTAGTAATATTAGAAGCAATGAAAATGGAACACCAAGTAAAAGCTTCTGAAGATGGCAAAGTGTCTAAACTACTCATAAGGAAAGATGATCAACTTGATAATGGAGCTCTTCTAATGATCGTAAAACCAAAATAGATAAAACGTGTCATTTGCCTATAACCTATCTTTAAAAGATAAAGAAAAAAATAAAAGCATACAAGCTCCGAAACCTCTTTTATCAAAAAAAAGGGAAAGCTCGCTATCTGAAAGACAGAAAGAAGCACTAAATCAATTAGAACTTCTTATTCAACAAGATTTTCCCCGTCTAACAATGTCTGAAATAGCGGCAAAATTAAAGGTCTCTCTCAGGACTTTATATGCAATTGCTCCTAGTAAAGAGAAACTCCTTCTCATAGCCGTTGATAGATTACTGTTTAAAATTGGTAGAGAAGCACAAAGAGCAATAAAAAAAGAAGAGACGCCTTTAAATACTTTAAAAACCTTTTTAAAGGAGACTAACAAAGCTCTTGATCCCACAATGTTAGCTTTTACTAAAGAATTTGGAGAACTGCCAGGCGCTAAGGAACTAGTTGACTCACATGAAGTCTTCGTTATGAATATAACTGAAAGACTATTAGAGGAAGCCATAACTAACAAAGAAATAATCAATATTGATACTTCTGCAATGGCATTGATTCTTAGTGGTTTAGGACGTGAAATACACAAAAGATCTAGTGAATACCCTTTCAATAATGGCCCACTGGAAACTAATAATGCAATGATAGATGTGATAATGCTTGGTTTAGAGAATAATAATTAGAAGAAGAGAAAAAATGAATATAAATGAAGAAAAAATAATAATAGCTAATTGCAGTGGATACTATGGTGACAGACTATCTGCTGCTAAAGATATGGTTGATGGAGGTCCTATTGATGTTCTAACGGGAGATTATTTAGCTGAATTAACTATGGCGATTCTCTATAACCAAAAGATGAAGAGAGGAGATGATCAGGGATACGTGGGTACTTTCTTGAAACAATTTTCTCAAATAGCAAAAGATTGTGAAGAAAAGAATATTAAGGTTGTGACTAATGCTGGCGGCTTAAACCCCTCTTCTATGGCAGCAAAAATTGAAGAAATTGTTAAAGACTTGGGAATAAATCTTAAAGTAGCCTATATAGATGGAGATGATCTTGTACCTAGAATCGAAGATCTAAACAAAGCTGGAGAAGAATTAAAAAATATTGAAAAAGGAATAACCTTAAAAGATCATGGTAAAACAACTCTAACTGCTAATGCTTATTTAGGAGCTTGGGGCATAAAAGAAGCTCTTGATGCTGGTGCTGATGTAGTGGTTTGCCCAAGAGTTACAGATGCTGCCGTTGTGATAGGGCCTGCAGCTTGGAAATTTAATTGGTCCCGAGATAATTTTGATGCCCTTGCAGGTTCGCTTGCTGCAGGCCATATAATTGAATGTGGTGCACAAGCGACTGGTGGAAACTACTCATTCTTCCAAGAAGTACCTAGCTTCTATAATGTTGGTTACCCAATTGCAGAAATCTTTGAAGATGGGAGCTTCACAATAACCAAACACCCTGGAACAGGCGGTTTAGTTTCTGTTGGGACAGTCACCGCACAACTCTTATATGAAATTAGCTCACCGGCTTATATTAATCCTGATGTAATAGGCCACTTTGATACCCTAAAAATTGAACAAGAAAGTGAAAACAGAGTTCATGTTTCAGGATGCAGAGGAAGTAGTGCTCCTAAAACCCATAAAGTTTGTATAAATCTTTCTGGAGGTTTTAGGAATGGAACAGAAATTTTATTAACAGGTCTCGATATTGAAGAAAAGGCTAAATTAGTAACGGATCTAATCTTTAACAACGTTGGAGGGAAGGAACAATTTGATAAAGTTGATATTCAACTTATTCGTATGGATAAAGAAGACCCTAATTCTAACGAAGAAGCTCAAGCTTCTTTAAGAATCTCAGTTATGTCTTCCAATCCTGATTTAGTGGGAAGACTCTTTAGCGCTAAAATAGTTGAGTTAGGTTTGGCTTCTATTCCTGGGTATACAGGAAGATCTGGCATAGCTAGTGGCCACTACATAGAATATTGGCCGACACTAGTAGATAGTAAATTTATACAAGAAAATGTTCATTTTGATGGAAAAATAATAGAAGTAATTCCTACTAGCCAGATGGACTTTGAAGAAACCTACTATCAAAAAGAACCCTATCAGAATGTCTTGCCTTCTATAGATAGTTATAGGCGTATTCCTTTTGGAAAACTTTATGGAACAAGGTCTGGAGATAAAGGTGGCTGTGCAAATTTAGGTGTTTGGGCTAAAACTGAAGATGCTTATACCTACTTATACGATTTCCTAACAGTTGAAAAAATTAAGGAATTACTTCCTGATCTAGCAATGTATGAGATAGATCGTTACGAACTACCTAATATTCTAGCACTTAATTTTTATGTTCATGGAATTCTACAAGACGGCGTATCATCCTCAACACGATTGGATGGCCAAGCTAAATCTCTTGGTGAATACCTCAGAGCAAAAAGCGTTGAAGTGCCAGAATTTCTAATCAACTAATTAACTGAGACTAACATGAATAATGAAACAAAATTGTCACTGGAAGGACTTAACTTTGAAGCAACCAAAATAGACATATCAGAAAATATTTTAACCATTACTTTAAATCGACCTGAAAGAAAGAATGCTCTCAATAACGTCATGATGAATGAGTTAAATTATGCCTTCGCTTACGCAAAACAAGAAAGGGAAATAAGAGTTGTAGTCATTGCCGCTGAAGGTGATGTTTTTTGTGCCGGGGCCGACCTGACAAGACAGCAATCTGAATCCAATGTCCCGAGAATAAAAGGATCAGAAGATATTAGTCTTGCAATCAGACATTTATACAAACCTGTTATATGTAAGATTCAAGGTAAAGTTCTTGCAGGTGCTTTGTTAATGGTCACTAATTCAACGCATGCTATAGCTGTTGAAGAAGCTGAATTTTCAGCTCCCGAAATATTAAGAGGTCTCTGGCCGTTCATGGTAATGGCGGGGCTCTTTAGAGTAATGCCTAAAAGAGCCGGTTTAGATTTTGCCATGAGAGGACAACCTATAAATGCTAAGAAAGCCGAAGAATGGGGCTTAATAAATGAATCCGTGCCAGCAGATAAGCTAGATGAGGCTGTTTTAAATTTAGC
This sequence comes from Gammaproteobacteria bacterium, assembly GCA_015660645.1. Lineage (GTDB taxonomy): Bacteria > Pseudomonadota > Gammaproteobacteria > Magnimaribacterales > Magnimaribacteraceae > CAJJAM01. The sequence continues at coordinate 540 of DQKS01000057.1, read as the reverse complement.
TAAAGAGTTAGCTAGTTTAGCACCAGGTACAATGCAATTTGGTCTAGAAGCTTATGAAAAACAGGATTCTATGAGTTTTGACGATGCCCTTCCTTATTTGCAAGAACAAATCGCTAAATGCTTCGAAGGTGATGATGCAAAAGAAGGTATTGCAGCTTTTCTAGAAAAAAGAAAACCTAATTGGGACTAAATTAGTTTTCTCTGGTGGTAGCTAAATAAATAGCAAAAAGAACTATTACGCCACCAAGACCCTGCATTAGAGAGATAGATTCGCTTAAAATTAACCATCCAAATATTGCTGCTGCTATAGGCTGTATTAGAAGTATTAGCGAAGATAGATGAGCTGAAACTTTTGAAATACCGTAAGTTATTAAACCCGAAGCCAAGGTCTGGCTTACGAGAGCGTAAGTAATCAAGATCATCCAACCTCTATAACTTTTAGGTGTAAGCACTTCGGCTTCTAAAATACTTACCGGTAATAAAAACATAGCTGTAAAGATAGTAGAGAAAAAAAGTGCCTTAGCTGGAGACAAAAAATTT
>DQKS01000097.1 GCA_015660645.1 Gammaproteobacteria bacterium | reverse complement strand
GGAGGTTTCTTTACACGACGGGTCAACCTTATCTCTTAGCAAACTTTCGCTGGATTATGACCCTACAGATAAAATAACAGCTATAAAGAAAATTCAAGAGTCGCAAAGAGATGGCAAAGTTCTCACTGGACTTCTCTATGTAGACCCTAATGCAAAGGACTTAAAGGACATATTAAATATAACTGACAAACCTTTGAATAGTTTAACTCAAGAACAGTTATGTCCTGGAAAATTAGCTCTTAAGGAAATAAATAATAATCTTAAATAAGATTTAACACTCTAATTAACTCCTAATTTCTTAGCAATAATCTCATAAGATTCAACTACATCACCTAGATTTTGTCTAAAACGATCTTTATCAAGTTTCTCGCGAGTCTGAGAATCCCAAACTCTACACCCGTCAGGTGTGAATTCATCTCCCAATAACAAATTCCCCTTAAAAGATCCAAATTCTAACTTATAATCAACTAATATCATGCCGGCATCAGAAAAAAGTTTTTGTAATGATTTGTTGACGGCAAAAGTCATTTCTTGCATCTTATCAATCTGTTCTTGAGTCGCCCAACCAAAAGATCTTATGTGGTAATCGTTGATCATTGGATCTCCTAATTCATCATCCTTATAAAAGAACTCAAAAGTAGGAGGATTCAAGTCTTCACCTTCTTCCAATCCAAGTCTCTTGCATATACTTCCAGCTGTTACATTTCTTACTACACACTCAACAGGCACCATCTCAAGTTTTTTAACAAGACTATCTGTATCAGATAAGAGTTTCTCAAAATGAGTAGGTATTCCTTCTTTCTCAAGGAATTCCATAATAAATGCATTAAACCTGTTATTTATACTTCCCTTCCCTACGAGGCTTTCTAATTTCTTTCCATCAAAAGCTGAAGTATCGTCCCTGTAGTGAAGTATTAGAAAATCCTTATCTTCTATTTCATATAGAGATTTCGCTTTTCCTGTTGTTATTAATTTTCCTTTTTGCATCTCTTGACTCAATTAGGATAGAGATTGATTGATTTCAGAAAGAAGATCACGTTCAAATACTTTAGATTCTGCATTATCTCCTCCTACAGTAACTATACATTTATTTTCTTCAACTTTAGAAATTACAATTTTGAAGCTACCTTTTGATTTAATATCTTTAGTAAATAAACTTCTAACAAATCCTTTTTCTTCCGCTCTAGAAAAATCCACATAAAAGACCCCTTCATTTCTATCAAGATCTACAACAGTAATCAAAGCCTCTTTAAGAGCTCTGTCAACAGCAGCCCAAGCCCTTGAAAATTCTAAATTTAATTCAATAAAATTAGAGAGGTCGTCATTCTGTTTAAGAACTGCCTTTTGGCCAATATTCAAATTTAGTGCAACTAAAGAGGTTCCTCCTTCAGAAGAAGATTCTGATAAAAATTCTAAAGCAGATAATAGAATCTTTTCTTCTAGATTCTCATCTCCAGTTAATCTAATCCATTCATTATTTTCATTCCTAAAAACATGAGAAACAAAAACTTCAGAGCTTGCTTGTCTAATACCGTGCTCTATTTTCATTATTAATTTAGTTTGAAAGTTACCTATTTGGACAGATTTACTCTGTATGATACCGGTATTAGGATCGTCATCCATTAATCCAAATTTATTTCTACTCCAAAAATCTTTCATTATCGGCCACACACTACTTGGCAATGTTTCTACATAAATCCATCTAATTTCACCTAACCTATGTAATCTAACTTCATTTGAAGTCCCCGAAGAAAAAACTTGCTGAGGCATAGGAACTTCATAAAGCTTCTCTGTATTTTTTTGAGATTCTTTTGGTAATGGATAAAAATCTATAACAGGTCTTGAATTAGAAGGAATTTCTAAAGGCTTAGGCTCAGTTGCTTTTAAATAATCATCGATACGATCATCAAATATGAGACTGCAAGCAGAACTAGTTAATAGCAAAGGTACCAAGAGTATAGTTTTTTTTAATTTTAAATATTTCATTAATTTAGTAGACTCAATTTTTTTAGAATAATTTCAATTTCTTTGTGATATTTTGTATCTAAAGTTGTTAATGGAAGTCTTAATCCTGCAGGTATTCTTCCTAATCTATGCAATATCCATTTTACAGGTATTGGGTTAGATTCTATAAATAAAAAAGCATTCAAATCATCTAGCAATGCATTCAAAGAAAAAACCTCTTCGGAATTACCACTTAGTGCAGAGTTACAAATTTCAGAGATCTTACTAGGAACAACATTGGCTGTAACAGAAATAGCCCCCGAACCACCATTTAATATAAATTGCGCAGAAGTGGGGTCGTCCCCAGAATATAATAAAAAAGGTTTATCCTTCATTTGGCTATTAAAAACTTCTTTTAACTCATCTAACCTTTTTAAATCTGGAGTTGCTTCTTTTAAACCAATAATATTTTTATGCTTTGAAAGCCTCAAGACAGTCTCAGGCAATAAATCACATCCCGTCCTAGCCGGAACATTGTATAGAATCTGAGGTATATCAACTGAATTAGCAATCTCTGAATAATGAGCTACTAAGCCTTCTTGAGTAGGTCTATTATAATAAGGAGTAACTAAGAGAGTCGCATCAGCTCCTGCTTTTTTCGCAGCAGAAGTTAAATATATTGCTTCTTTAGTAGAGTTCGCTCCCGTTCCAGCAATTATAGGTATTCTTCCTTTTGCATAAGTAGAAGACTGCTCTATTATCTGCACATGTTCCGATACATCTATAGTTGCTGATTCACCAGTTGTTCCCACAAAGACAATACCTTTTGTACCGGATT
>DQKS01000089.1 GCA_015660645.1 Gammaproteobacteria bacterium | reverse complement strand
ATAGGTTCCTGGGTCGGTATATTTAAGATTCCTCAAGTGCTTCTTATTGCCTCTTGCTTAGGAATAATCTTCTTTTTATATACAAGTTTTACCAAGGATGAAGAATTAAGGTTTTCTAAAAAAATACCTTTTGGACCCTTCCTATCTTTATCGGTATATTTATTAATCTTAATGAATTAATTGAACTAACTAAAGATACCTTTAAGGGTAAAGAAAAATAAGATTGATAGACCTGCTCCTACGGGAAGAGTTACCACCCAAGAAACTATAATTCTACCTACGACTCCAAGGTCTATTGCAGATATTCCTCTAGCAAGACCAACACCAAGTACAGCACCCACAAGAGTATGGGTGGTAGATAAAGGTAGGCCAGTTCCGGAACCCAGCACAATCGTGGCTGCTGCAGCTAACATTGCTGCAAAACCTCGACTTGGAGTTAATTCTGTAATATTTCGACCTACAGTTTCTATAACTCTATATCCCAGCATAGCCAAACCTGAAACTATGCCCACACCACCCAATAAAAGTATCCACCAGGGCATAGTTGATTTAGAAGCTATCTCCCCACCTGACTGAATTACACTAACTATTGCTGCAAGTGGACCAACGGCATTAGCCACATCATTTGAGCCATGAGCAAATGCCATGGCACAGGCCGTGAAGACCATCAGAACCCCAAAGACTTTTTCAACACCATCAAAAACAACATCTCCTCTTTTTTCATATGTATTTTCAACGCGTCTTAAAATTAAACTACCTAAGAGAGCCATACCAATCCCTATCAAAATTGAGTAAGTTAAGCTTTCTTGAAAATTTAAAGTCAATCCAACATGCTTTAGGCCCTTTAATAAAGTAACCATAGAAATCACAAATCCAACTAAGAAAATATACCCAGGGACATATTTTTTAGCATTATCAAAGGGGTGCTTTGTATTTAAAATTAGATTCTGTACGCTTTTAAAAATTAGATAAGAGATAACGCCTGCCATTATTGGAGATATAACCCAGCTTGAAACAATTGAACCAACTTTAGACCAATTAACCGACTCTACACTTATACCTACTGCAGCGAAACCAACTATAGCTCCTACTATTGAATGAGTAGTTGAAACTGGCCAACCCTTAAAGGAAGCAATTATCAACCATACTCCGGCAGCCAGTAATGATGCCATCATTCCAAAGACTAAAAGTTCTGGAGAGTCAGCTAATAAAACAGGATCAATTATCCCTTTTCTTATGGTAGAAGTAACCTCGCCTCCGGCAAGATAAGCTCCAGCTAATTCAAAAATGCAGGCTACTAGAATTGCCTGAGCAAGTGTTAAGGCTTTTGCTCCAACGGATGGCCCCATGGCATTAGCAACATCGTTTGCTCCAATACCCCAAGCCATAAAGAAACCAAAGATACATCCAGCAATAAGTAAATATGGTCCATAAAGAGCAATTACTTCCATTGGTACTCCTATCTAGAGGCTATTAAAGAAATTCGATGACCAACCTGCTCTGCCCTGTCTGAGATTTCACCTATCTTGTTAATAATGTCATAAAGAAAGATTACATTTACAGGGGGTAAATCTTTTTCAATTGCGAAAAGTTCAGCTCGAAGATTTATTTCAGTCTGATCATTTTTATTTTCAAGAGAATCTAACTTTTTAAGAAGTTGTTGCATCTTAATCGCAGCATTGCCACCAAATGAAAATTGAAAAAGTTCATCAATATAATTCACAGCTTCACTAACAGCTTCTGATATCACCGCTGCTTCTTTTGCAAAGTGAAGAAAAGAAGAACAAATTTTATCAGGTATTTCCATTCGCCTTCCTATCATTAATCCTGAAATATCTTTTACTGTATTCGGTATATCATCTGCCAGTTTAATCAAATCTAAGATATCTTCTCTTGGCACAGCTAAGAATAAACTTTTGGTTAATAGCCCTCTTGTTTCTGCTTTCAATGTATCAGCCTGATTCTCTAAATCTGAGATGACTTTCCTTGACTTAACAGCTTCATTCCAATTTAAGTCTATTGCTGATTCAATAAAATTAATTAATTCATCTACGCTAGCTTTTGAAACAAGCATATGTGCTCGTATAGGTCCAAATGGTGATTTTTTAATTATGTCTGTAAACCCGGTTACTTTCATTCTTATGCCTTTTGTAAATAATTAGAAATTTTAACTCAATGATTTAGATTAGTTAATATAAATTAACTAACTTAACTGAGGAAAGGGATCCTAGATTAAGATAGTTTCTTTTTTTATTTAATTATTACTTAAAATTTATATTCAAAACCTACTGCAGCCACCTCTTTTTCTTTTGATTCTGTACTCCCCAAAAGATCTGTAAAAAAGAAGAAAGCTCTAGCCTTTTTATTTAATTTATAATCGTAACCAACAGAAGTTTGCTTTCCTGAACTAAGCTTCATATCAGATTCAGCAAGCTGCACTTTAATTAGTCCTTTTTTTCCAACTTTATATGACAAACTAATAACATAGCCATCCTCTTTAACTCCGGTACTTAATTTTTCTGTATCTTGATAGATAATACCCAGTCGAGCTCTATTCCAAGGCATCTGCAATGTTAATCTAGTGCTATCGTACCCTTCTAATTTTGAATCTATTGCAATAGCTGCATAGAAAGATTTAATTTTATAATTTAAAGAAATAGAAGTTGAGTCTTCAATACTATCATTACCCAGTATTTCTACCCCTTTAACCACATTAAACGTTGCTGACATAACACCTCCAAAAGTAGGAGTGGTGTAGCCGACAAAATCTTTCATCCTATTTTCACCTTGTAGGATATTTTTTATATCGCCCGCAAGGTCATCAAATAAGTCAATTTTATCTTGAGATTCCTTTAAAGCAGTATCGTGGGTGCCAAGAAATAAAGTTCCGTAAGAACCTTTTATCCCAACAAAAGTATTTCTCTGCTTAAAAGTTTTTTCTTTGAACTCACCAGCTTTCCCATCTATAGGATCAACTTCAAATTCAGCTTGATAAATAACTTCTAAACTTTCACCAAATTCTAAACTACCTTTTGCTCCTAAGCGCGAATTATTACTAACCACATCTATATTAGTTCCAGATACAGTATCTTGAGACTCGACCGCAATCCAAAACTTCCCGTATAGAGTAGGTTTTGCATTAAGAGATAAGCACGACACTGTAAAAAAAAGGATCAATATGATTTTTAAATTCATTTGTTCACCAATTATTTAAGGGCCTTATTCTATAAGCCTATTATGAATAGTTAAGTTTCAACAGAGTCTCTGCTAAGTTTATATTTTCTTAAAGTGCTCACTAGCAACACGTTTTCTTAATTCTGAGGTAGAAAAGTTGTGCGGTCTTTTATTAAAGTAGCATTTATCTAAATACTTTTTTCTTCCCGTGAAATCTTTATTTTTATATTCATCACCAAGAATTCTTACGTCCCAACTGAAAGTATCTAGAATTTCAAGTAAGTCAGCTTCTCGGTCGTAAATAATGACCTCGTCAACATATCTACAAGCACTTACCTGAATCTCTCTTTCTTCTACGGATTGGACGGGAGAGTTTTTAGTTTTCCTATCTAAACTAGGGTCACTTTGTATGGCGACTATTAAGTAATCACATACTGTTTTAGCTTCTTCAAGCATTAAAATGTGACCGGCATGGAATAGATCAAAAGCACCGAAAGTAATTCCTTTTTTCATAATGCAATTTTAAATTAAAAAAAAAATTTAACTATCAATTATTTATGGAATTAGTTACTGAAGACAAAAAATCGGTATTGTTCCAATTATCAGGAGCTTTTGTTGAGTGTATGTTTTGTCCCGTTCTAATACTATCAGTCCCGTACCTTGAAAATTCACTATTTCTTACGATTACAAGATCCAAGTCCTTGTAAACCCATATATCATTAGTGTGTAAACCTAATGCACCTATTAAATTAACTGAAGGGTATATCCACCAGTGCAAACCATAATTATCTAAACCATCGGCAAGTTTAGTTGATTCGTTATACCAATAGTCACTAATAATTTGTTGCCCATCCCATTGTCCACTTCTAGCGTATAGAAGCCCAAATCTTGCAAAGTCTCTAGGAGTCGTGTCAATGCAACAATAAGTCATGGTATGGCCCTCTTTATCAGTCCACCAATCTCCTACCATGTTAATTTTTGAAAATAATTCTTTCTCTGCGTAATCTTTTGCTGTTAATCCGGTTGTTGTATTGATAACAGCCGAGAGAATCATGGAATCCTCATTAGAATATAGATAGGCTGTCCCAGGTTCTGTAAGGATAGAACGTTCTAAACTGTGTTTTAATTGATCATCTTTATCCGAATAAATACTTATCCCGTCCGTAGGTGATAGTCCTGAACGCATTTCCAATATATCCCTTATAGAAATCTTAGGT
>DQKS01000072.1 GCA_015660645.1 Gammaproteobacteria bacterium | reverse complement strand
TCCGACCTCACCCTTATCAGGGGTGCGCTCTAAACCAACTGAGCTACAGACCCGTATTAAAACGGAAGCGCATTTTAACTTTTATCTTAGAAAGATAGAAGTTATAGATTTGTTACTTTTTCAGTAACTTTATTATCCATATTATCGGTCCAGACAAGATGTAAGTAAAAGCACAAGTGGCTAAGACAATGGGTGGATCAATTGAAATTAACGCAAATACAAAGACCACAAAAAGCATACTAAAGAAAGGTACTCTTTTCTTCATATCTATTTCTTTAAAGCTGTAATAAGGAATATTAACAACCATCAAGAGAGAAACAACTCCTGTCATTACAGCAGAGGAAATAGCCAAAGCCCTGCCGACTTCTTCACCTTGTATTCCATAAGCACTCATAGCCCAAACAAAATAGACAATCATCACACCGGCAATTGGACTTGGAAGCCCTTTAAAATAGGCATCCTCTGACCCTAGATAAGTATTAAACCTAGCTAGTCTGAGGGCTGCAGCAGCTACGTATAAAAAAGAAAAGACCCACCCAGCTTGTCCGATAGAGTCTAATCCCCATAAGAAAATAATAATTGCAGGCGCTAATCCGAACGAGATGACATCGCTTAAACTATCGTACTGAGCACCGAAAGCGCTCTGTGAATTGGTTAACCTAGCTACTCTGCCGTCCAGACCATCTAATATCTGAGCAGCAAAAATAGCCATCCCAGCAGAAATGAAGTTTCCATTTATTGCTGAGATAATAGCAAAAAACCCTGAAAAAAGTGAAGCTGTTGTTAGAAGGTTGGGTAATAGAAAAATTCCTCTTCGCTTTACCTTTTTTCCATCCTCAGAGACTATCTCTTCATGATCGTCAAAAAGATCTAGATTTTCTTTAGAATCCTTTTCCATTATCTTCCCTTAGTTCTTAGCTTTATCAACTATTTTATTTTGAGCAATCCAAGGCATCATGGCCCGTAACTCAGCTCCCACTTTCTCAATAGAATGTTCTGCAGTTTGCTGTCGGTATTCTTTCATCCTAGGACCGCCCTTGCCGTCGTTGCTCTCTCGGCAATCAGACATAAACTCATTGGCAAACTCACCTGATTGGATGCGTTTTAAAATAGCTCTCATTTCTTCTTTAGCTTCTGCATTAATCACCTTAGGTCCACTAACGTAATCACCAAATTCTGCTGTATTAGAAATGCTATAACGCATATTTTCCAATCCACCTTCATAAATAAGATCTACAATTAATTTAACTTCATGAAGGCATTCGAAGTAAGCCATCTCGGGCGGATAGCCATCTTCTACCAGCACCTCATAACCGTTTTGTATTAACTGCGTTAAACCTCCACACAATACCGCTTGCTCTCCAAAAAGATCAGTTTCGGTTTCATCTTTAAAGTTAGTTTCAATTATTCCCGCACGACCGGAACCAATAGCGGAAGCATATGACAAACCAATATCTTTAGCATTACCAGAAGCGTCTTTATGAATAGCTATTAAGCAAGGTACTCCCGCTCCAATCTCATATTGAGACCTAACAGTATGACCGGGTCCTTTTGGAGCTATCATAATTACATCCAAATCTTCTCTAGGGTTTATCATATCGAAGTGAATGTTAAATCCATGAGCGAATGCTAAAACTGCACCTTCTTTTATATTTTTGTGTATTTCAGAGCTATATGTGGCTGATTGCAGTTCATCAGGCATCAAGATCATGACCATATCAGCATCTTTTACCGCTGCTGAAACTTCTGCAACTTTTAGCCCTGCAGCCTCTGCTTTGGTCCAAGAAAGAGACTCTTTTCTTAGAGCAACTGTTACATCAACACCAGAGTCTTTTAAATTATTAGCATGCGCATGTCCTTGAGACCCATAACCAACAATCACAACTTTCTTACTTTTAATTATTTCTAGGTCAGCATCTTTATCGTAATAGACTTGCATTATGTTCTCCTTGTTTAATTATATTGTAAGAGTCTTTAGATTTGAGGAAATACCTGAAGCTCCTGTTCTGACTATTTCTAGAGGGTGACTAGAAGCTAAATTCTTAAGAACTTGATCAAGCTCCTCCGAACTACCTACAAACTGGATGTTTAAAAGTTCATTGTTTTCAAAAACTATCTCACCATTTAATTTTTTAATTGTCTCTCTAGTTATTGATTCATTAGCAAATTTTACCAACATTAACTCTCGTTCTACATAATCTGATTCACCTAAATCCAAGACTTTCACTACATCGATTAACTTATTCAATTGCTTTGTAATCTGTTCGATCACTTTTTCATCTCCTGTAGTTGTCATTGTTAAACGCGACAGCGAAGGATCTTCCGTGGCAGCTACTATTAAAGACTCAATGTTATAACCTCGTTGAGAAAACAAGCCTACAACTCTTGAAAGAGCTCCTGATTGGTTTTCCATTAATAAAGCTACTGTTCTTTTCATTACCAGGTCTTAATTTCTTTTGATAAATGCATATCTTTCATAGACATACCAGCTTCTAACATTGGATACACATGCTCTTCTGGGTCAACATCTACATCAAGAAAAACAAGTTTACCTTTCATAGCAAAGCATTCTTTCATAGCTAATTCCAAATCTTCGTATTTCTTTACCTTAATACCAGCATGACCGTAAGACTTGGCTAAAGCCACAAAATCAGGTAATGAATTTTCGTATGTACTTGAAGAATGTCGGCCACCGTATTGCATATCTTGCCATTGCTTAACCATACCAAGAGCAGCATTATTTAGATTAATTATTTTTATGGGTAAGTTGTATTGCAAGCAAGTAGAAAGTTCTTGAATGCACATCTGAATACTTCCTTCTCCTGTTACGCATACCACGTCTGAATCAGGAAAAGCGAACTGAACTCCCATGGCAGAAGGTAGACCAAATCCCATCGTTCCTAAACCACCTGAATTAATCCAACGCCTTGGTTTATTAAAAAAGTAATATTGAGCAGCAAACATCTGATGTTGCCCCACATCAGAAGTAATAAAAGCCTCTCCTTTAGTCTCTTTATACAAAGACTGAATTACCTGTTGTGGCAGAATCTTTCCTCCAGCAGGTTTTTGATCTAGAAGGTTGTGGTTTAGACCATGAGCTTCTTTCCAGGCACTAATTTGTTGATGCCAAGGTTCAAGCTTCTCATGATCTATCTTATGACTTTGTGTACCAAGTTCTTCAATGATCTGATGCAAACATTCCTTTGCGGAACCAACAACAGGAACGTCAATATTAATTATCTTTGAAAGCGAAGCTGGATCGATATCGATGTGAATTTTCTTTGCACTTAGTGAAAATTTATCTGGATTATTGGTAATCCGATCATCAAACCTAGCGCCAACTGCTAAAATTAAATCACAATTATGCATGGCCATATTGGCTTCGTAAGTACCGTGCATGCCTAGCATACCTAAGAATTTTGGATCTGATCCGGGGTAAGCTCCCAACCCCATTAAAGTGTTGGTAACAGGAAAATCTAATAACTTAGCTAACTTTATTAGCTCAGAAGAAGCGTTGTCCTGAATAACCCCCCCTCCTGAATATATAACCGGTTTTTTTGCTCTTAAAAGCAATTTTACTGCTCTCTTTATTTGCCCAGGATGACCTTCTTTGACCGGTTTGTATGAACGTATATCAATCTCTTTCGGGTATTCAAAATCAAACGTGTATCCAATGTCTGTGATATCTTTTGGAACATCTATTACTACCGGACCCGGTCGACCCGTTGTGGCTATATGAAAAGCTTTTTTTACAATAGAAGGGATATCTTCAGCTTTTTGAACTAAAAAACTATGTTTCACAATCGGTCTAGAGACACCAATCATATCTGTTTCCTGGAAAGAATCTGTTCCTATTAAGCCTGATCTAACTTGACCAGATATAACCACAACCGGCGTAGAATCCATGTACGCCGTGGCTATACCTGTTATTGCGTTTGTTGCTCCTGGGCCCGAAGTTACAATAGCAACTCCCGGTTTCCCAGACGATCTAGCATATCCGTCAGCCGCATGTACAGCTCCCTGTTCGTGTCTAACCAAGACATGTTCAACCTTATCCTGATTAAAAATAGCATCATATATATGCAGTACTGCTCCTCCAGGATAACCAAATACAAGCTCAACGCCCTCTTCGTGAAGAGATCGTAATAGAGCATCAGCTCCAGATATTTGTTCTTTACTCATATTATCAAATAAAAACAGCTCCTTAGAGACCTTTTAATCAAGAGGGAGGCATTTTGCCATTAGTTCATACTAAGTCAAGAAATCCCAATCTTATATGGCTTTAAGGCGTTTTAATTATTGAAAAGTTAAACTCTTCATCTCTTTCCAAGACCATATCAGAAAAAGAGGGCATTTCTTCTAAAATATAATGTGTTAATCGCTCGTAATGCATTACAAACCTATAAACTTCTTCTTTTGTCATTATTTTATCTCTCAATTCAGGATCCTTTAGAGTTTTTTCTAATGTCTGCTCTTGAAGCCATCTACTTTTGTATACGTATTCAATACCAGGAACTTTTATCATCAATAGTAGATCAAACCTTCTAAACAAATCTTGATAATCTCCTGCTAGTTCTTTATTGCTCCACTTAGACCAAACCCCATTTGGGTCTTCTTCTTTTTCTAGATCATTCATGGGAGGTTTCCATTCCTTTTCACTTATTGGCCTCGCGCCAGCACACCAACCATCGAAGAATATAAAATCCGGTCTTCCTAGAAAAACCTTCCAGTCTTCCTTTGGTTTATGGCGATCCAATGGCTTAGAAAAAGACGGTATTGGCGTAAGCGTCTCTTCACTTGCATTACAAAGACTCTCTAAAACTTTTAATCCCATTTGCACGTCGTGAGTTCCAGGGACTCCCCTTACCTTACAAAGAGGATGAATTTCTCTGGATTGTTTTTCTCTTTCTCCGGGAGATTTATAAATATCATCAATAGAAAATCCTGTTACAGATTTTTTAGAGACTGCAGATAGCACTAGTTGAACAAAGTCCGATAAGGTGGTCTTCCCAGATCCTTGGCCGCCGCTAAGGCCAATAAAATAAGGCTCTTTCTTTTGCGGAAGATTTAATAAATAGGCGGAAAGTGGTATAACAATATTTTTAAAATAGTCTGGTTGTACATAATTTATCTTCATTTCTTCAGATAATGAATCCAAGAAAGGAATTGATTGTTCTAATAGCTCGATACAATCTTTGCTATCTGCTTCAGGGAAACTAGTCATCTTGTAATCTTTTTAATAAACTTGAGGTATCCCACCTTCCTCCCCCCATAGACTGAACTTTTTCATAAAATTGATCAATTTGTCTTGTTATATCCATACGTGCTTCATTCTTCTTAGATTCTTCCAAGGCTATCCCTAGATCTTTTCTCATCCAATCAACTGCAAAGCCATGCCCATAATCTCCAGATAACATAGTCTCCCAGCGATTATCCATTTGCCAGGATTGAGCAGCGCCTTCTGATATAACCTCAATGACTCCCTTAGTATCTAATCCTGCTTTTTCGGAGAAGTTTATTCCCTCAGCTAAACCCTGAATTAAACCGGCGATACATATTTGATTAACCATCTTTGTGAGTTGGCCAGAACCGCTCTCGCCCATGTATCTAACAAATTTTGAATAAAGATTTAATAATTCTTTAGTTTTGTTGAAGGCCTCTATATCGCCGCCAGCCATAATAGTTAATTTCCCAGTTTCTGCTCCTATTTGTCCACCCGATAATGGTGCGTCTATAAATGCAATTTCTTGCTTTAGGCACTCGGAGCTCATTTCTTTGGCCAAAGTAGCGGAAGTAGTAGTGTGATCAACTATAATAGAACCCGGTTTTAAATTTTTTAATAAACCATTCTCTCCTGCAACCACTGATCGCACATCTTCGTCTCTTCCAACACACACAAAGACTACATCGCAACCTTCTGCAACTTTTTCAGGCGTAGAAAAGAAATTCCCGCCTGTAGATTTTGCCCATTTTATAGATTTCTCTTCGCTACGGTTATAAACCCTAACGTCATGTCCTCCTTTTTTTAGATGACTTGCCATGGGAAATCCCATGACACCTAATCCTACAAACCCTTTACTTTTCATTATTTCTCCAAATTAATGTAATCATTCTTTCTTTAGACTGGTTATTCCGGTAAGAATAATAAAGTGCATCGTTCTCAAACGTGCAATCCCTAGAAGACGAAACTTTTATATTACCTAGTTTTAGCCTACGAGCTGCTTCTAATCTCAAATCTAATTTCCATTTTCCTTTTTTTTGAATCTTAAAGTTAGTCTCTGAGATAGGATCGGCCCGACAAAATTTGTCATACACATCTTTACCAACTTCATAATTACTAATAGCAATACAAGGTCCAATCCAGGCATTATATTGTTTGTTGTTAGTTACATATTTAGTTAAGAAACTCTCTATGATCCCGTCACATAATCCTTTCCAGCCAACATGAAGAAGTGCTATTTCAGAGCCATCTACTGCACTTAAGGCCAATGGCATACAGTCTGCAGTTTGCACACCCAGACTGAAGTAGCTAGATTTAGTGAATATTCCATCAGTTTCTTCAAACGGCTCATCCGTGTAGCTATTAACAGTTTTTATATTCACACCATGAACTTGTTTCATAAACTGAACAGGTTTTCCGGTTATAGAACTAACCAAATTACTCGAAATCTGACTTCTCTCGTCCAAAAATTTTCTTGTTAGCATCAGACATGTCACACCCTTACCCAGATCAAAGTCTGGCTCTACAAAGTGATCAGTTAGAAGCATGTTGTCTTAGACTTTCTATTAATTCTTCCATGTCCTGTGGCATGGGTGCCGAATTTGTAATAACCTTTTTATTGATGGGATGATTAAAACTTAAGGAATATGCATGTAAAGCTTGCCTATTAATCTCTGCTAACTTTTTTCTTAACTCTTCCGAAGTACCAGGAGCAAATTTTTTCTTACCCCCATAAAGTGGATCCCCTACTATCGGGAAATCATTTGAAGAAAAATGTACTCTAATCTGATGGGTTCTACCTGTCTTTAAAGAGGCAAGAAGCAAAGTATATCCATCAAATTTTTCTTTAATCTTATAGTCTGTAATTGCTTCTTTTCCCGAACCTACTATAGCTTGTTTAGTTCTATGTTTCGGGTGTCTGCCAATTGGCTTGTTAATAACTCCTCCTGAAACTGGTTGTCCAACAACAACAGCAAGGTATTTTCTTTTTACAGTTCTATTCTTTAATTGGTCAATAAGGTTTAAATAGGAAGCTTCATTCTTCGCTACAACCATAATTCCTGAAGTATCTTTATCTAAACGATGCACAATCCCTGCCCTTGGTAAAAATCCTAAATCTGGAACATAATTTAAAAGCCCATTAACTAAGGTTCCATCTGCATTGCCAGCTCCAGGGTGGACCACTAATCCAGCGGGCTTATTCAATACCAAAATATCATCGTCTTCCCTAATAATATCTAAATCAATTTTCTCTGGTAAATCCTTTAAACTAATTTCTTCAGAAGCTTCTACTGAGATTAAATCTCCGACGTTTACTATATGACGAGGTTTTATTTTTTCTTGGTTTAAGAGAAGATCTCCGTCTTTAATCCAACGCTGAATATGAGCCCTAGAAAACTGAGGAAAATACTTGGCTGTTAAGGCATCAACTCTTTGACCTAAATCTTCAGATAAAACTTCCTTCGATAATGAGATTCTTCTAGACATGCGCCTATTCTATTCTTACTTGATCAGTTTTATAAAGGAACCTTAACAAGCTTTTTCTGTCCAATGCGTACACTCATCTGTAGAATCTGCAATTCTAATGATTACCATTCGCAATTTTATTCAATCATACACACCAAACCTAAGAACTTTCATGGTCCTTATATGCATAAGTACTTTATATGCTTGCTCTTCAAATGAAGAAAAGCCCGACGAACGTTTAATTGAAAAAGAGCTTTACGACCAGGCACAAACAAGATTAAAGAATGAGAATTATTCTACCGCTATTATTAGTTTAGAAACTCTAGAATCTAGATTTCCTTTCGGAAGATATGCCGAACAAGCGCAAGCTGAACTTATCTTTGCTTTCTATAAGAATTTTGAATACGAAGCTTCTCGATCAGCAGCTGATAGATTTATAAATCTTCATCCCAGGCATCCACATGCTGCTTATGCCTATTACATAAAAGGCCTATCTTCTTTCACGGATGATTCAGGATTATTTAATAGATTCTTTGTAAGTGATCTATCAAAAAGAGATATGGGGCCGGCTCAGAATTCGTTTGATGACTTATCTGAATTCTTATCTAGATATCCAGAAAGTAAATATGCTCCTCATGCAAAACAAAGAATGATCTTTCTAAGAAATCTATTGGCTAGGCATGAAATGCACGTAGCAGATTTCTACATGAAACGAGGTGCGTATTTGGCAGCAATCAGTAGAGCTAAATATGTAATAGAACATATACCAAATACTCCACAAACACCTTACGCCTTATCGGTTTTAATTGAAGCTTATGGAATTCTTGACTACCCAGAACTTAAGAAAAGTAACCTTGAAGTTTTAAGGTCAAATTTCCCTGAATTCTCTATTCAAGAAGATTCTGCGACAGGGAAAAGGTCCTGGGTAAATGTAATCTCTTTCGGTATATTTGGAGATAAAGATATACCGGCGCCATCCAATACTGAATAACCATGAGCCAAGTTCTTTTACTCATTGTAATTATTAGTCTGGTCTATTTTATTGCTAGAGTATCAAGATCAAAGAACAAGAATATCTCAGACAGCAGTACTGAAATGGTTAAGTGCGAGACTTGTGGGCTAAACCTGCCTAAGTCAGATGCCCTGGAAGGCGATAAAGTATGGTACTGCTCAGAAGAGCACAAGAATTAGAATCTATATCTAACCTTCACCGTGAAGTTATCTGCCTGAGGGTCATTCCAAGGACGTTTATACAATTCTCCCAAACTGTCCTCCCTATCAAATTCAAGTATTCTTCCACCTTTGGAATAAACAACGTAAAGGTAAGCCAAAGGCATGATTTCATAACGATATCTAATTTGAAAAGCTAAATCACTCAAACTAAAAGGCGGGAGAGCCATTTCAACAGGATTCAAAGAACCAGATGTATCTCCGAGATACGCTTTTGGCTGTCTAGCAGTGAAGGCTACCATTTGAGCTTTCACTCTCAACTCGTGCTTGTCTCCTCCAAACCAGTTCAGCGATGCAACAGTGGTTCTCTGTTTTTTTGCGTAAGTGCCCAATAAATTATCTTCAATCCAATTTAACCAATTATCTTCCTTGCTATGGTGGTACATCAAACTGAAGCTAAGATTATCCCTTGGCGCAAAATCAGCCATAGCCATATAAGAAGTTTGAAACCCCAATGCCGAAGACATCCATTGAGTCCCCTTTTCTCTATTGACTTGGAAGACATAATTAAAGAATTCTTTTGAAGGGCCCATAAATTGCAGCATGGTTCCATAATTCTCAGGTTTCTTAATGTAAGGTGAAGCAAGACTATCCCTAGTTATCCAGAAATCTTTGCTAGAAGTTCTATAAAAATTTGTGAATTCAATATTAGTAGTATTTCTAAAACTACCTTTGTAAGTTAGATACGTAGACACACCTGCTTTATCTAGATCTGCATTGGCCTCATACGAAAACCCGAGCTCAAATGCATTTGAAAGAAAGATAGATGAATCATCGTAGTCTGAAAACTTTAAACCATTCTGGTTGCCAACAAAAAGCCAATTATTTATCATTTGATAACCCATATCAGATATATCTATTTCTTCATCAAAGAAGAAAATTCCCATATCATGCCATCTTCCTTTTCTAGGAGAGGCTGTTAGTCTAAATCTAAATGCATCTCCTGATTTCTTGGCTCCATCCAATCCTTGATCAACGTTTGAGGTCATATAAATCGAATCTATCCTCACTTTATCCGTAGGTCTATAGGTCAAATCTACTGAATGTACATCAGCTTCTCTATCAAGAACGGGTCTTTGCGTATAAGTACCCAGATAACCTATAGAATAATTATCAGAATTCTTTCTAGTCCTCACCGCATAAAAATCTCTTCCTTGACTAAATTCTGTATCAGCCTCTGAAGCTCCTAGAAAACCAAAATCTAGGAATTCATCTTGTTGTGTATACCTTATAGCGTAGTCTATGTCAGAAATGCCAACTTTGCCCAACTCACAAGCATTCTCCGTAGCACCAGAGTATTTAGAACAATTATAATCTGGGGCAGCTCCGATTCTCCTGGTATTGATGAGATAAAAGAACCTATAGCCTTTTACATCAAACAAAGAATGGTTCTCTGAAAAGAAAGGTCTTTTATCTGAATAAAAGGTTTCACTTGACGAGAAGTTGACCACGAGCTCATCGCTTTCAACTTGTCCAAAATCAGGATTTAACGCTACGTTTAGTTGTTTACCTGAGTCAATTTTCCAAAATATTTCTGCTCCAACTTTAGTGTCTAGATCTTCCAGAATTCTATTTTCAGTGACATTAATAAATGGGAAAAAATCTAACTTAGAAACACTATAATTTTTAAATTCAAATTCATGAAAAAGAGACATAAATTTCTCTTGCCTTGGGTTTCCTTTTATCGAGGTATTGACTCTAAATTCTTCCCTTACCATTCTCCAAAAAGATAATTTTACCTTTCTTATATCTCCCTTCTGAGACTTCATTGGA
>DQKS01000056.1 GCA_015660645.1 Gammaproteobacteria bacterium | reverse complement strand
GGGGAGAAGTGTAAGACCCTACACTGACGCTCTGACTTTTACAAAGCTCTTGCAAAAACTCTACTGTAGTACCTTTGCCGTTTGTGCCACCAACAATAACAATTTTCTTTGCTACTGGTTTAGCAATCAACTCTTCGTAGATTGGCCTGATCCTTTCTAAGCTAAATTCATCTTCATTTGGTCTTAACGTTTCAATGTACTTTAGCCAATCATCTAAAGATTCGATTGGCATTTTTATGAAGCGTTGTCTTGTAATTTTGTAAGGAGTCTATGAAGGGTTGAACGCATATCTTTGCGATGCACAATCATGTCTATTGCACCATGTTCTAATAAGAATTCACTTCTTTGGAAACCCTCTGGAAGTTGCACATTTAAGGTTTGCTCTATAACTCTCGGTCCTGTAAATCCAACCAAAGCTTTAGGTTCTGCAATATTGATATCTCCTAACATAGCAAGACTTGCAGAGACACCTCCATATATTGGATCTATCATTACTGAAATATATGGCAAGCCAGCTTGCTTCATCCTCTCGATAACAGCACTAGTCTTGGCCATTTGGTATAAAGAAATTAATGATTCTTGCATTCTCGCCCCTCCACTCGTAGAAAAACAGATGAAAGGTAATTTCTTTTCTAACGCATGGTTCATTCCTTCAACAAACTTTTGGCCCACTACTGCGCCCATAGAACCTCCCATGAATCTAAATTCGAATGCTGCTACAACTACTGGAAGTTTATTAAGTTTTCCTTCCATTACCACTAAAGCCTCTTTTTCACTGCTCACTTCTTGGGCACTTGCTATTCTATCTTTGTATTTTTTAGTGTCTTTGAATTTTAACCAGTCATTAGGCGAAATATTGGCTGATATTTCTTCCGTGGCTTCCGGGTCTAAAAAAAGTTCCAACCTTTTTCTAGCCCCTAACCTAATGTGATGATCACATTTAGGACACACAAATAGAGCTGCCTCTAGTTCAGGAACGTATAGGATATTGCTGCACGAGCTGCAACTCTGCCATAACCCTTCTGGGATGGTAGATTTCTTTGAAGAATCCTTTCTAATAAAAGAAGGTAATATTTTTTCAAACCAATTTGCCATTATTCTCTCAACAACGCTGAAGACAATTCTTCTATTTTCTTAGACACTTTATCAGAAATTTGGTTCTTTCCTTCTGCTATTAGATCAACTAAAGCGCTACCAACTACTATTCCTTCTGCCAGGTCTTTGACCGAAATAACTGAATCTGCATCTTTAATACCAAAGCCTATAACTACCGGTATATCTGTAATTGACTTAATGCTCTTAACTTTACTTTCAACTTCTTTAACATCAAATTGCCTGGCACCAGTTACTCCTTTTAGGGATATATAATATATATAACCTGATGATCCACTGCATATCTTTCTTATTCTATTTTCATCGGTTGTTGGGGCTATAAGTCTTATAAGATCTAGATCATTAGCTAAAGTGGCTTTAGTGAAATCTTGACTTTCTTCTGGAGGCATATCAACTAATAAAATACCATCTACTCCACTCTTTGATGCCCTGGAGCAAAAGTCCTCGGCTCCCATTGCTTCGAAGGGATTCATGTATCCCATAAAAACTATAGGAGTGACAGAATCTTTCTTTCTAAACTGAATTACTAAGTCTAGAGCATCTGAAAGAGTTGTTTTATTTTCTAGAGCTCTTTCATGGGCACGCTGAATGGTAGGACCTTCAGCCATCGGATCAGAAAACGAAATACCAAGCTCTAGAATATCTGCTCCCTTAGAAACCATAACCTCCATAAGATCTAAAGTGGTTTTTATGTCAGGATCTCCTACCACTAAATAAGTAACAAGAGCCTTCTTTTTTTGGTCACGTAAATTAGTAAATGTAGCCTTAATTCTACTCATTAAAGATTGATTCCTTCTATTTTCGCCACAGTATTTATGTCTTTATCACCTCTTCCTGACACGTTTATTACTATCACCTCATCTTTTTTCATTGAAGGCGCTATTTTTTTTACATGAGCTAAAGCGTGGGCAGTTTCTAATGCAGGCATAATACCTTCTATCAAAGTTAATTCCTTGAACGCCTCCAAAGCCTCTTCGTCATCCGCTACAACATATTCTGCTCGTCCTGTATCTTTCAACCAAGCATGCTCTGGCCCCACTCCTGGGTAATCAAGTCCAGCTGAAATTGAATGAGTTTCTTTAATTTGTCCTGCTTCATCTTGCATTAAATAAGTCCGCATTCCATGCAAAATCCCTTCCTTCCCATCATTCAGAGGTGCTGCATGTTTGCCACTTTCCAAGCCTAAGCCTCCTGCTTCAACCCCTATAAGTTTTATATTCTTCGTGTTGATAAATGGATAAAATAACCCCATTGCATTTGATCCACCTCCAACACATGCCACCAGTACATCAGGATCTTTCCCAAATTCTTCAAAGCTCTGGGTTATTACTTCTTCTCCAACCACGGAATTAAAATCTCTTACTATCTCAGGATAAGGATGTGGTCCTGCTACGCTGCCTATAATGTAATAAGTATCATCAACATTAGTTACCCAATCCCTCATTGCTTCATTCATAGCATCTTTTAATGTCTTCGTGCCTGAAGTAACTGAAATAACTTCTGCACCTAGTAATTTCATCCTGAATACATTCAAAGACTGTCTATTAATATCTTCCTCTCCCATATAGACAACGCACGGGAGCCCGTGTCTTGCAGCAACTGATGCAGTGGCTACTCCATGCTGACCTGCTCCAGTTTCTGCAATAATTCTCTTCTTTCCCATATGCTTTGCAAGCAATATCTGTCCAACTGTATTGTTGATCTTATGGGCACCTGTATGATTTAAGTCTTCTCTCTTTAAAAAGACTTTTGCTCCACCTAATTTCTTTGTCCAACGCTTAGCAAAATAAAGTGGAGAGGGTCTACCAACGTAAGTTTGCAAGTCTTTAGATACTTCCTGTTGAAAAGCTTTGTCTAGTTTTATGAGTTGGTACTGCTTGTCTAGCTCTTCCAGAGCAGGTATTAGTGTTTCAGCAACATACCTACCACCATATAATCCAAACTTGCCATTACTATCAGGTAAAATTCTTTTTTCTTTAGTCATGGGCTTCTCTCACTTTTTTTATAAACCTTTCTACCTCGTGGAGGTCTTTCTTTCTGGAATGAGATTCTACACCAGAGCTAGTATCAACTCCTGTACAACTAACCTTACTAAGCGCTAGTTCAATGTTGTCAGGGTTTAAGCCGCCAGCAAGAATGAAGGGCAATTTCTGACTATTCTTTATTAATTCCCAATTAAAAGTAGTGCCTGTCCCGCCAAATTTATCTGCGTTAAAAGAATCTAATAGTAATATTTTTACTCCCAAGAATTCTTCATAAGCCTCTTCCAAATTAAATTCCTCTTTAACGTTAATTGCTTTTACAAAATCATGCTTAAAAGACTTACAGTATGTTGGAGTTTCAGAACCATGGAATTGGGAAACAGTATTCGGCATTAATTCTAAACATTCACCTACATAATCTTCTGCTTGATCTACAAACACTAAGACTACTTGAAGCTTCTTATTTATAGCATCATATATTTCTTTGGCTTTATCCATTTCTAGACTGCGAGGACTATTTTTGTACATCATCAATCCTATAGCGTCAGCGCCAGCAAGGTGCACGCCTTCAGCATCTTCAACGGATGTTATTCCACAAATTTTGATCAAATGTTTCAAAGTCTTTCCTAAAAAACTGGATTCTAACAGGTTAAAAAGATTCTTTCTTATGCTACAGAATTCTCTTGTAAAGGAATCTTAAATTCTTTTGGGTATTTAGGACCAATAAAATACAATCCATCTGAAGAAACTGTCTTACCAGATAACCTACGATCTTTACCTTCTATAATTGCATTGATTTTAGAAGCAGTAATATCTTTTCTACCGACCAAAATTAAAGTTCCAACCATTATCCTCACCATGTTCAATAAGAAACTATTGGCAGTTATATCAATACTAATAAATTCATTCTTTTCAGCTATTGTAATATCGGTAATCTCTCTAACTGGAGAATTAGACTGACAACCTGAGCCTCTAAAAGAACTAAAATCTTTTTCTCCCAGCAAGTATTTAGAAGCTCTTCTCATTGCATTAATATCTAAATCTTGATTAATCCAGAGAGATCTTTTTCCCCACAGTGCCGAAGGAACTGCGGTATTCCTTATGATGTAACGGTAGGTTCTCGAAAGAGTAGAAAATCTTGCATGAAAATCATTATCCACCTCTTTTGCCCAAAGAATTACTATATCACTTGGCAATAAAGAGTTTCCTCCTCTTACCCATTCTTGCTCTTTTCTAGAAGCACGTGTGTCAAAATGCATTACTTGACCATATGCATGCACACCACTGTCTGTTCTGCCGCAAGAGAAAGTCTTTATTGTTTCATTAGAAACTGAATTTAAAGCAACTTCTAGTAAACCTTGAACGGTTTGTTCTGTTGTTTTTTGTTTTTGTAGTCCGAAATAATTCGTTCCTTGATATTCAAGCCCTAAGGCTATTCTTCTAATCTTTTTAGGCATGGGAGAATTTTTTTAATAAACTCTGAATTACCATTTTATTCTCTTCCGATAAATTCTCTTCCAATAGCACCTCTTGAAGTAATTCTTGTGCCTTAGTAGTTTGACCCATCTCAAATAGACTTCTGGATAAGTTAATCCTTGCTTCATCCGGGTCACCTACATCATCAAAATTATCAGTATTGGTATCTAAAGGAATTTTTTTCTCATAACGAAGGAACAATAACAACAGAAAGAATAATGCTGACCCGCATAACAGTCCTACCAACCCGGGAAAGCTAACGCCTGTTAGTAATAAAAATTCTCTCTCTAGAATGTTTAGAAATAAGTAGAAATCCATCTTAATTTACTCAAAAAGTAGTTCTGCAATTTGGATGCTATTTAGTGCAGCGCCTTTAAGGAGATTGTCCGCTACAACCCAGATATTAACTCTATTATTACTCCACAAGTCTTTTCTTATTCTTCCCACTTGAACCAATTCTTCTCCATCACCATCTGTTAGTGCAGTTGGATAATCTACTTCTGCGGCACCGTATTTTACTGACAAACCAGGCGCCTCTCTTAAAGCCTTCACTACAGATTCTTCTGTGAGTGGTTTTGCAGTCTTGATATGGACTGACTCTGAATGACCATTGTAAACAGGAACTCTGACACAGGTTGCAGCAACTTCTATATTGCTATCCAAGATCTTATGGGTTTCTTTAACCAATTTATTCTCTTCCTCTGTATACCTATTTTCGGCAAAATCTCCGCAATGAGGTAAGGCATTAAAAGCAATAGGTTTTGCATAAACGGAAGGATTTATTTCTATACCTTTGCTGAAAGCATCTATTTGACTGGTTAATTCTTCAGAAGCTTTCTTTCCCGTCCCTGATACTGATTGCATTGTCGTTACATCTATTCTTTCAATTACAAATTCATCGTGTATGGGCTTTAAAACAACAAGCAT
The DNA here is from genome assembly GCA_015660645.1 of Gammaproteobacteria bacterium. GTDB lineage: Bacteria > Pseudomonadota > Gammaproteobacteria > Magnimaribacterales > Magnimaribacteraceae > CAJJAM01. The sequence goes on along the minus strand of DQKS01000056.1, from coordinate 3,830 downwards.
TTGAATTGTAGAGCAATTAGGATTTGCAATTATTCCAGGCAATTCATAACCATCCAAGACATGTGAATTAACTTCTGGGACTACAAGAGGAATGTCATCGTGATATCTAAAGCAAGATGAGTTATCTACAACAACACAACCCTGCGATTCCGCTTTAGGTGCATAGATAGAAGAGACTGAAGAGCCTGCAGAAAAAAAAGCTAAATCTATATTCGAAAAATCAAATTCAGCAAGGTCTTGTACAATATGGTTTTGTCCTCTTAAAACAACCTCCTTACCTTTAGAATTAATGCTAGCTAGTAAAGTTACATTAGATTCTTGGAAATAATTTTTTTCTAAAATCTTAAGGAACGTCTGACCTACCATCCCAGTAGCACCGACTACAGCTATATTATTTGCTTTTTTCATTTTAGGTTTTGTAAATTATCTATGACTTTTTGACCAATTTCTCTCGTTCCTAGCTTCTGCTCTGCAGAACCTTCTAGATCATAAGTGCGAAAGCCTTGTTCAAGGGTTTTATCTATAGCTATCTCAATCTGTGTTGCGGATTGATCTAATCCAAAACTATATCTAAGCATCATTGCAGCAGATAAAATAGTTGCCAGTGGATTAGCCACGCCTTTCCCTGCTATGTCAGGAGCAGAACCGTGGACAGGCTCATACATGCCTTTATTTTCTGAATTCAAAGAGGCTGAGGGCAACATGCCAATTGATCCTGTCAGCATTGCTGCTATATCAGAAAGAATGTCTCCGAATAGGTTGCCTGTAACTATTACATCAAATTGTTTTGGTTCTCTGACTAATTGCATGGCAGCATTGTCTACTAGCATATGAGAAAGTTTTACATCAGGGTAATCTTTAGAGAGTTCAGTGATAATTTCTCTCCATAAGACACTGACTTCTAAAACATTAGCCTTATCAACAGAACAAAGATTTTTATTTCTCTTTTGAGCTGCCTTAAAAGCTACTCGACCAATTCTTTCGATCTCATCCTGATTGTATATCATCGTATTAAACGCTTCTTTTTTTCCTTCCGTTCTCCCTCTGGGCTCTCCAAAGTAAATGCCTCCGGTTAACTCACGTATTATTAGAAGGTCTAAATTTTCTACTTTATTCGCCTTTAGACTAGAAGATGAAGTTAAATATTTGGATAGAATTGCCGGTCTAAAATTTGCAAATAAATCTAATTCAGATCTCAAACCTAATAGCGCTCTTTCAGGCCTGTGCTGGTAATCCAATTCATCCCATTTAGGGCCGCCCACCGCACCCAAGAGTATTGCATCTGATTCATGGGCAGCTTTTAAGGTATCTTGAGGCAAAGGCTCGCCGGTTACCTCGTATGCAGAACCACCAACCAAAGCCTCGCTAAAAGAAAGATTTAAGCTATACATTTCATTGACTAACTCAAGAACTGTGGTGGCTTCTCTACAGACTTCTGGTCCTATCCCATCACCTGGGAGTACCAGTATTTTTTTATTATCCTTCATTTCTTTTATTAAAAACCCAAGGGGCATCATGCGATCTTTGTATCTCAAAATTCTTAATGTCTTCTGAGAACTTTAAACTTAAGCCTATTTCATCTAGGCCTTCTAAAATAGATTCCTTTCTAAAAGGATCAATCTCGAAACGACAAAACTCATTACCTTCACAAACTATTACTTGGTTAAGTAAATCGATTTCTATCTCTTTTTTTTGTTCTGCAATATCAAATAATTTAGTAATGATTTCTTCAGGCAGTTTTATGGGTAACAAACCATTTTTAAAGCAGTTATTATAAAAAATGTCAGCAAAGCTCTGTGCAATAACTACTTTAAAACCAAAATCCATCAATGACCATACTGCGTGTTCTCTGCTAGATCCGCATCCAAAATTATCTTTACTGAGTAAAACATCAGCACCTATAAATTTTTTTTGATTAAGAATGAAATCTTTATTTATCAATCTTTCACTGACTTCTTGTCCTGGGTAGCCTTCATCTTCGTATCTCCATGCATCGAAAAGATTAGGACCAAAGCCACTTTTTTTTATAGATTTTAAGAACTGCTTCGGAATGATCTGATCAGTGTCTACATTATCCCTTGGTAAAGGAGTGATCCTGCCAATATGAAAGTTATAATTATTTTTCATTTAATTAGCTCTCTTACATCAACAAAATGACCTGAAATTGCTGCAGCTGCTGCTGTGGCTGGGCTGACTAGGTGAGTTCTGCCACCGTAGCCTTGTCTCCCTTCAAAATTTCTATTCGAAGTGGAAGCACAATGTTCTCCTTCTCCAAGCTGATCTGGGTTCATGGCTAAACACATGGAACATCCAGGGGCTCTCCATTCAAAACCGGCTTCCAAGAATACTTGATCGAGCCCTTCTTTGACTGCGGCAGCAGAAACTAAACCCGAACCAGGTACAACAATGGCTCTCTTAATTGTATCGCTCACTTTTTTACCTTTGACAACTTGTGCTGCAATTCTTAAATCCTCTATACGAGAATTAGTACAAGACCCTATAAATACTTGGTCTAACTTTATATCCGACAGTTTCATGCCAGGCTTAAGATCCATATACTTTAAAGCATGAGACAAGGACTCTGAAGAGGCTTCAGGAATTATACCGTCTATATCAATAACCATTTCCGGCGAAGTACCCCATGAAACTTTTGGCTTCAGACTAGAACCATCAATATGAATGATCTCTTCAAAAATAGCGTCTTCATCACTTTTTAATTCATTCCATTGAGATATAGCATGCTGTAGATCCTTTCCTCTAGGAGAATAAGGTCTATTTTGAACATATTCTAAGGTTCTCTTATCGAAAGCTACCAAACCTGCTCTAGCACCAGCTTCAATTGCCATATTGCAAACTGTCATTCTGCCTTCAATTGACATATTTTTTATTACCTCTCCACAGTATTCTATTGCATAGCCTGTTCCTCCCGCGGTGCCTATTTTCTCTATAATGGCCAAAGTAACATCTTTGGCAGATACTCCATTTGATAGGTCACCGTCTATGGATACTTTCATATTCTTCAATTTCGAAGCTACCAGACATTGAGTTGCTAAGACGTGCTCTACTTCGGAAGTGCCTATGCCCATCGCAAGAGTGGCCAAGGCTCCATGTGTTGAAGTATGAGAGTCGCCACAAACTATTGTCATTCCTGGCAAAGTGATTCCTTGCTCAGGACCAACAACGTGCACAATTCCTTGCCTCTTGTCTAAGATGTCAAATTGTGTGATCCCATATTCTTTGCAATTATCATCAAGGGTAGTAACTTGAAGTTTTGCCACTTCATCACTAATTCCATCCAAGCCCTCTTCTCTATTTGTAGTGGGCACGTTATGATCTGGAGTCGCTATATTTGCAGATATTCTCCAAGGTTTTCTCTTCGCCAACTTCAACCCTTCAAAAGCTTGAGGTGAAGTAACTTCATGTATGAGATGTCTGTCTATGTATAAAAGATGAGTTCCGTCATTTCTTTGGATTACCGCATGAGCATCCCACAACTTATCGTACAAAGTCTTAGACATAACTAATTAATTTTTTGATGGAACTACAGGAGTCCTAGAAACTACGTCAGAATTTTGTGCTCTGTTTCTTAGGTAATGATCTATAAGAGTTAAAGCCACCATCGCTTCAGCAATAGGAGTTGCGCGAATGCCTACGCAAGGATCGTGCCTCCCTTTAACCTGTACTTTCACTGCTTTTCCTTCCTTATCAACAGTATCGCCTTCTTTATTAATACTCGAAGTAGGTTTAAGTGCAATACTTAAGAGCAAATCTTGTCCAGTCGAAATACCACCCGATATTCCTCCTGAATTATTAGATTTAAAGCCTTGAGG
>DQKS01000060.1 GCA_015660645.1 Gammaproteobacteria bacterium | reverse complement strand
TTAGTTGAAAGACTCGTACCGGTTGTTGATTTAAATCAAGGTAGATCAGCTAGATTACCCTCCGAAACAATTTAAAATATCTAGCCAATTATTTTGTTAACATCTCAATTGCTTTGTCGACATCCGGTGTTAAGTCCGTCCAAATTTCAAAGCTTAGTGCCGCCTGTCTAAAAAGCATTCCCATGCCATCATAAGCTTTATAAATCTTATTCCTCTTAGCCAATTTATTAAAATTTGTAGTTACATCGGTGTAATTTAAATCATAAGACCAAGCTTGATCCGAGAAAAGGTTCTCTGGGTAAACTATTTCTTGTCCTAACAAGCCTGCAGATGTTGTGTTAATAATGCCATCACTTTTAAAAGGAAGTTTTTCGTTGAGTGGTCCAGCAGTAATCTTGGTCGTATTGTTTATATAAATTTCTACTATTTCTTCTGCTTTAGATAAAGTTCTATTTAAAATAAATATTTCATTTGGCTTTGCCTCTAACAAGCTTGGCAATATGGCCTTAGCAGAACCTCCTGCTCCTAAAACAACAATATTAGAACCTTTGGCTGTTAGGCCTTTAGAGATTAAATCCTCCATTAGGCCCTTGCCGTCTGTGCTGTCAGCAAACAGAACTCCGTCTTCTTGCCAAAGAGTATTGGCAGATTTAGTTAAAGAGCATATTTTAGATCGCTTAGTTGAAAAATAAAATGCTTTTTCTTTTAAGGGCAAGGTAACATTTAAGCCACTGTATCCACTAGAAAATAAATGATTCAGTTGCTCTTCAAAATTTTCTAGTTTTACTTCAATAGCATCGTATCGAATATCTACTCCAAGTATTTTAGCAAAAGCGGTGTGAATAGAAGGAGAAAGCGAGTGGCTTATCGGGCTACCTATGACAGCAAATTTTTTCATTCCTATTATCTTAGCCTCTTATAACTTCACCCGTCATTAAATCTTCAATTGTAGAAGGTTTACTGAACCCGCCAAGATTGCCTTGCATCACCTTAATACCTGAGAACACTTTCTTAATATCACCTGCCTCCAAGAGTGTGCTTTCTCCTTCTTTATTGGCTGATGTTGAAAGTATAGCCCCTCCAAATTTATTACAAATAGCAACAACTTCTTCATGCTCAGTAAGCCTGAGGGCAACTTTTTTGCTTCCCCCTGTTAACAGGGGGCTTATGTTCAAAGCAGGAACTAGCCAAGTATGAGGGCCTGGCCATTTAGATAACAATTTAACTTCATTGGCTTCCACCTCTGCATATTTATTAAAATGAAAAAGTTGAGAGCCTACCAATATAAATCCCTTTCCTTCTGATCTACTCTTTAAGCTTATTAATTTTCTAACAGCCGTCAAATTAGATGGGTCACAGCCCATCCCCCAAACCCCCTCCGTAGGATAAGCAATAACCTCTCCATTAGTAAGCGCTTCTACTATTGCACTTAGACTGTCCATCAAGCCCGGTATTAAGACTTTAAAAGCTTTTGGTTAGATTTCTTTATGGCTTCTTTGCCGTCTTCTCTGACTTGAAGAAGTGAATTTCTAATTTCTTTAGACTCTATACCAAGAATTTGGGCTGCTAAATAAGCAGAATTTACTGCACCCGAAGAACCTATAGCAACAGTAGCCACTGGTATACCTTTTGGCATTTGAACAGTTGAAAGAAGGGCGTCCATCCCTCTTAAAGGTCCCCCGTCCCCAGGTACCCCTATAACAGGAAGAATGGTCTTTGAAGCCACTGCACCAGCAAGATGAGCCGCAAGTCCAGCTATAGCTACAAATACTTTAGTACCTCCCTCTTCACACTCCCTTACATGATTTTCTAGCAAATCTGGTGTTCTGTGAGCTGAGAGCACTTGTGTTGAATTAGTTATAGACAGAGACTCTAGGGTATCTGAACATTTATTAGCCAATTCTAGATCAGATTCAGATCCAATTATTATAGATACGGTGGTTGACACATCTTTCTCCAAATTAAAGGACATATTCTAATATAATCCGAGTTGTTAAAAAGAAATATCATGTCAAAGCTAAAAATTCTTATATTTCCGGACCCCAGATTACGGACTGTAGCATCAAAGGTTGTTGTCGTAGATGATGAAATTAGAACCTTGATTAAAGATATGCTAGAAACTATGTATAAAGGGGAAGGAATCGGCCTTGCGGCAACACAAGTTGATGTACATAAAAGAGTTATTGTCATTGACGTTAGTGAAGAAAAAAATAAACCTCTAGTTCTAATTAACCCTCTGATTGAAGAAATTATAGAAACAAATAAATTGCCTTATTCTGAAGGATGTCTTTCAGTGCCTGGATTTTATGAAGAACTTGAAAGGCCCTCTAAAGTTAAAATTAGCACCCTAGATCTTAATAACAAGACTTTGAAAATAGAAGCTGAAGGAATTTTATCGGTTGTAATTCAACATGAGATGGACCATTTAGAAGGAAAAATATTTGTTGATTACCTTTCGAACCTCAAAAGAGAAATGATAAGAAAAAAGCTTATAAAGCAAAAAAAAATAAGTACTGCTAACTAATGAAAATTTTATTTGCAGGCACACCTAGTTTTGCTGCTAAACATCTCGAAATTTTATTAAAAGGAGATCATGAAATAGTCTCTGTGCTAACTCAGCCTGATAAGAGGTCTGGAAGAGGTAAAAGAATTGCATTCTCTGCAGTTAAAGAAATTGCTATTGAGAATAAACTAAAGGTTCTCCAGCCTAAATCTCTCAAAGAGGAAAATTTTGTAAAAGAACTTAGTGATTTGGAGCCCGATATTTTTCTTGTCGTAGCTTACGGCCTACTAATTCCACAATCTGTCTTGGATTTACCCAAACTTGGGTGCATTAATGTTCATGCTTCCCTGCTTCCTAGGTGGAGAGGTGCGGCTCCAATAGAAAACTGCCTTGCTGCTGGAGATTCTCAATCTGGTATAACAATAATGGCAATGACAGAGGGCCTAGATGAAGGACCCATACTAAGAAAATTTATTTGTGAAATTGAAAAGAAAGAAACACTAGGTTCACTAGAGCAGAAATTTATTCAAATTAGCTCTGAAAACCTTCTTCCGTTTTTAAAAGAGTATGAGGCCAAAACAATTCAAGGGGTTCTACAGCCTGAAACAGGCTCTACTTATGCCAATAAAATTGATAATTCTTTTAAGCAACTAAACTGGACAACCGAAACTTCCAATGAAATAGAAAGAAGGATAAGGTCATTAAACCCTAAACATGGTGCTTATACTTACCTTGGTGATGAAAGAATAAAAATATTTAGCGCTTCTGCATTTGAAGATCTAAATCACTTGGAACCAGGCCAAATTAATATCAACTCTAAAGGGTCTTTAGAAGTTGGATGTAAAAATAATAGCTATCTAGAAATTGAAACCTTGCAAATGCCTGGGAAAAAAATTGTATCCTCCGAAGAGTTTGTTAGAGGCTATAAATCTACCCTATATAGCAATTTAAAATTTTCCCAACGAAACACTTAGAAGTTGTATTTAATATTCAAAATAGGTCTATAATCAGTAGGAATATAAATTAAGATCTAGAAAGATAAAAGCTGGTGAAAATAGTTATTCTTGGGGCAGGCGCAGTTGGAAGCACTCTCGCTTCTCTACTATCGGAAGAACACGATATTGTAATTGTCGATAACAATTCATCTGTTCTTAGCCATCTAGAAGAAGAGGCAGACCTTAAAACTATTCTAGGAGGCTGTTCTTATCCCAACATCCTAGTAAATGCAGATATAGCGAACGCAGACATGGTTGTTGCTGTTACTGGCAGCGATGAAACCAACATTGTCTCTTGCTTGATTGCAAAAGTGTTAAATAGCTCAATAAAAACTATAGCTAGAGTAAGAGAAGCCTCTTATTTGAGAGGAAAAACAAAAGAGGCAATGAATTCCGGTTTAATCCCAATTGATATTCATGTCAGCCCAGAACAATTAATTACAGATCAGTTCCAAGGGCTTATTGACATACCAGGCTCTCTACAGGTTCTAGAATTTGGAGATGGGCTGCTTAATTTAGTTGCAGTAAGAGCCGTTAAAGGTGGCCCTATGATTGGCCATGAGATTGGTGACTTAAAAAAACATATGCCAAGGGTGGATACAAGGGTAGCTGCTATATTTAGGAAGGGAGAATCAATAATTCCTTCTGGCTCCACTACCATTGAAGCTGATGACGAGGTTTTCTTTATTTCTAAAAAAGGGGAAGCTTCGGATGTGATTAATGAAATGCGCACAAAAGAAGATCCATATAATAATGTCATTATTGCGGGAGGAGGAAAAATAGGTAGCAGACTGGCCAAGGCGACAGAAGGGAAACATAATATAAAAATAATAGAATCAAGTCCGGACAGGGCAAGATATCTAGCAGAAAAACTCTCTTCCTCGGTTGTTTTGCTAGGAAACGTCTGCGATAAAGCCCTTCTTCATGACGAAAATATAGAAGGCACTGACGTATTTGCAGCGGTTACAAATGATGATGAAGCAAACGTAATGTCTTGTCTTTTAGCTAAAGAAATGGGGGCCCATAAAGTTGTTGCCCTTATAAATAATCCAGCTTATGTAGACTTGGTGCAAGGAAAAGGGATTGATATAGCTATCGCGCCATCTGAAATAACAATTGGGACCTTTCTTGCCGAAATTGAAGGTAAAGATGTCTTAAAGGTTCATTCATTAAGAAGGGGCGCTGCAGAAGCCATAGAAACATTGGCGAAAGAGTCTCCCTCGGGGAAAGAAAGCTGCATAGGAAAAGAACTTGGTGAAATAAGTCTCCCAGAAGGGGCTACAATAGGTGCTCTAATAAGAGGAAATAAGGCGAAAATAGCGCATGATCACGTACATTTAAGGGAAAACGATCATGTTATAGTATTTTTAACTAATAAAAAGCACCTAAAAGAAGTTAAAAATATTTTTTCTCCGAAATAAAAAAATGCGACTTCCTTATACATCAAGAATTCTAGGCGCGCTGTTAATGTTTTTTAGCATAGCCCAAGTTTTACCTGGTTTTTTGGCTTATTTTTTTAACGAAGACAAGCTTATACCTATCTTCTTGTATTCGGGATTTTTTACATTTACTGTTGGATTTTGTCTCTTTCTTGCAGCGCAAAGCCATAAGGTAGACCTAAGAACTAAGGATGGCTTTATTATTACTGTTTTTTTCTGGACAGTTTTAGGTTTTTTCGGCTCTGTTCCTTTCTATTTAGCGAATATCGAAGGAATTGGATACATAGATTCACTTTTTGAATCTATCTCAGGCCTTACAACAACTGGGTCTACTGTATTTGTAGGTCTCGATGATATGGATAAGTCTTTGTTATTTTATAGGCAATTTCTTCAGTGGCTAGGGGGTATGGGTATTATTGTTTTAGCTGTAGCAGTTCTTCCGTTGCTTGGTGTTGGCGGAATGCAGCTATATAAGGCAGAAACACCCGGACCTTTAAAGGACGCAAAACTAACCCCTAGGATAACAGAAACTGCAAAAGCCCTTTGGTATGTCTATTTATCAATGACTATAGTTTGTTCTGTTTTTTATAAATATTTCGGAATGAGTTGGTTTGATGCAGTTTGCCATGCGTTTTCTACTATATCTATAGGAGGCTTCTCTACTCATGATGAAAGCTTTTCTTTCTTCAAAGAGTCCTCTCTTCGTTGGACTGCAGTTGTGTTTATGCTGATTGCCGGTATTAATTTTGCACTACATTACATTGCGTGGACCAAAAAGAGACTATTGCACTATCTGTATGACACAGAGGTTAAATTCTATCTTTCAATAATACTTGTTGTATTTTCATTAACTTCCATAGCTCTATATAGAAGCGGCATATATGTTGATCAGAATACTAATATTTTAGAAGAAAGCGCCTTTCAAGTTGTATCAATAGCAACCACAACTGGCTTTTTAACTTCAGATTATTCTAGTTGGCCTCTTTTTGTTCCCTTTTTACTTCTTTCTGCAGCCTTCATAGGGGCTTGTGCTGGTTCAACAGGTGGTGGCATAAAGGTTATAAGGGCCGCAATACTTCTAAGACAAGGCACAGGAGAAATAACTAAATTAATTCACCCTAATGCCGTTGTGGCCATAAAATTAGGATCTAGGCCTATAAATTCCAGGGTAGCTGAATCTGTTTGGGGATTCTTTTCTATTTATGTCATTGTTTTTATTATACTTTTAATGTTTTTACTCTCTCAAAATAACGATTTTATTACCTCCTTTTCGGCTGTAGGTGCTACTTTAAACAACCTTGGGCCTGGTTTGGGGGGGGTTGCTGAAAATTACAAAGATCTTAATGATTTATCAAAGCTGGGGCTTTGTATGGCTATGCTCTTGGGAAGATTAGAGATATTTACTTTATTAGTTGTTTTTACTCCCTCCTTCTGGAGAAACTAATAAAAAGACAATAAATGTCTCTATTATTAACAAAATTTTTACAAATTCTATTGTTTTTGATGAGTTTCCTGCCGTTGAGAGTAATTTCCTGGACTGCTACTTCTATTGGAGCGTCTAAAGTGCTCAACCACAGCTCTGCCTTCTTAATTACAGCTGCTAATCTTCGACTTGTTTTTCCTGATATGGAGAAAAAAGCAATAATGGAATTGGCAATAAGCAGTATCAAAGAAACATTAAAAACTGTGTTTGAAATGGGATTTGTGTGGTCATTCCTTCCAAGAAAGGATTTATCAAAATATGTAAGCTCACAGGGCTTTAAAAAAATCAAAAAAAGTCTTGATTACAACAAAGGGCTGATACTGTTTGCGCCTCACTTGTCTAATATAGAAATTATACTAAATTACATGGGAAGACAGGTGCCGTGCATGGCGCTTTATACACCTTCAAAAAATAAATATATAGATAAAGTTATGTTGTTAGTAAGAACTAGAATGGGGGTCACAATGGTAGAGCCAAACCTTTCCGGCATTAAGTCCATTCTTGAAAATCTAAATAAAGGCGGCGTAGTCATTATTGCCTCAGATCAAGTTCCTAAACCTGAGGGGGGTATACTATCAAACTTTTTTTCAATACCTGCCTTAACGATGACCTTAGTTTCTAAATTGAAGATGAAAAGCAAAGCCCCGTGTCATTCTATATTTTGTACAAGGGTGTCAGATGGAAAAGGTTTTAAAATTAAGTTTAGTAAAGAAATAGCTGGCATGGATTTAGATTTACAATCTAGTGTAGATCGTATGAATGAAGAGTTAGAAAAATGTATAATGAACTCCCCTGAACAGTACTCATGGGAATACAAAAGGTATAAACATTCTTCAATAGAGGGTATATATTAAAAGTTTATAGATGATAGTAAGTACTTACTATATTAGTATATAAAGGTATAAATTTGACAGCTAAGACAATGGAAGAACTGGTTGCCCTTTGCAAAAGCAGGGGTTTTATATTTCAGTCGAACGAGATCTATGGAGGACTTCAAGGACTCTATGATTATGGTCCTTTAGGTGTTGAACTTAAGAATAATATAAAACAGGCTTGGTGGCGCTCCATGGTATATGAAAGAGATGACATAGAGGGACTGGATGCATCAATTCTTACCAATCCAAAAGTGCTTAAATACTCAGGGCATGAGGAGACATTTTCTGATCCATTAATAGACTGTAGGTCTTGTAAATCAAGATGGAGAGCAGACCACCTAGATTCTCAAAAATGCCCTTCTTGCGGCTCGGAGGATCTAACAGAGCCCCGGCCTTTTAATCTGATGTTTAAGACAAATGTTGGGCCTATTGACGACGGAAGTTCTTTTGCTTATTTGAGGCCTGAAACCGCTCAGCAAATATTCATAAATTTTAAAAACGTTCTGGATTCAACTTCAAGAAAACTACCCTTTGGAATTGCTCAAATAGGTAAAGCTTTTAGAAATGAAATCACTCCAAGAAATTTCATATTTAGAGTTAGAGAATTCGAACAAATGGAATTAGAGTTTTTTGTAAAACAAGGAGAAGATGAAGCTTGGCATAAGGAGTGGCTAGATAGAAGACTTGAGTGGTGGTATGCACAGGGCGTGAGCAAGGAAAACCTTGAAATATACACAGTACCAAAAGAAGAACTTTCTCATTACTCAAAATCTACCCTGGATATTATGTATAAATTCCCTCATGGGCTAGAAGAACTTGAAGGAATAGCTAATAGGACTGATTTTGACCTTGGTTCTCACAGTAAAAATCAAAATGAGCTTAATATTACTTCTAAGGTAGATGAAAATACCGACTCTAATGCAAAATTAGCAGTTCAGAACCTGGAAAATAATAAATGGGAGGTTCCATATGTAATAGAACCTTCGGCAGGCGTAGAAAGGGGGTTTTTAGCTATACTCAATGAGGCATACAATAAAGAAACCCTTGCAGGAGGAAAGGAAAGGGTGGTTTTGAGCTTTAAACCGCACTTAGCCCCAATTAAAGCGGCGGTTATACCCTTGAAGAGGAATAATGATGAGCTGGTTAAAAAAAGTCAAAAAGTAAAAAATTCTCTTCAATCACTTCAACTTGGGAGGGTTCTTATTGAAAATTCTGGAAATATAGGGAAAAGCTATAGAAGACACGACGAAATAGGAACACCTCTTTGTGTAACAGTAGATTTCCAAACCCTTGAAGACAATACAGTCACTGTTAGGGATAGAGATACCATGGAACAAACTAGAATAGACACAAAAGATCTTGTCTCTTACTATCAAAATTATTTATTAACTTAGAATTCAGTGAATAAAAAAATCGTTGTCTTGGATAGGGATGGTGTTATTAATGTTGATCTTATGTCATACGTCACCGTGCCAGAAAACTTTAAACCAATCGAAGGTAGCCTAGAGGCTATTTCAAAACTTAATAAATCTGGATATTTGGTTGCAATTGCAACAAATCAAGCATGTATTAACAAAGGCATAATTTCTGATAAAGAACTCCTAGACATACATAACTTTATGTCCAAGCTTCTTGAACAATATAATGGAAAAGTAGATTACATATCTTATTGCCCTCATGATTATTCCACTGAGGCCTGTTCTTGCAGAAAACCAGAAACAGGTCTCCTTAAAAATATAGAGAGTCACTTTGATATTTCTTTAAAAGAGTGTTTTTTTGTTGGCGATAAAGAAACAGACGTGCAGGCCGCTATCAATCACGGGTGTGTGCCGCTTCTTGTAGAGACTGGATATGGATCTAAAGCAATGAAGGCAAAAAACTGTCCACCAATTAACAATTGCTTTCAAGACCTGGCAGCTGCTGTTGACTACATAATTTCTAAATAATTTATTTATGTTAATAATAAGGTCTGCAGTTTTTTATGTTGGTTACTTATTATCTGGTTTTATAGCGAGCATAATAGCTTGTCTATTTGGACCATTCTTAAATCTAAATAAAAGACTTCGCCTCTTTTCATTATGGCCTAAATTCGCAAACTGGTTCCTTGCTCTCGTTTGTAACATTAAAGTAGAAATAGAAGGGGTGGAAAATATACCAGAAACTCCTTGCGTAATCGTCTCTAATCATCAAGGTCAATGGGAGGCTTTTTCAATGCAATATCTCTTTCACCCATTGTGTACTTTGCTTAAAAGAGAGTTATTGTTTATTCCGCTTTGGGGCTGGGCCATGAGCTTGCTAAAGCCTATTGCAATAAATAGAGGTAAACCCAGAGAAGCTCTTCTGCAAGCTCTTTCTGAGGGTGAAAAGCGTCTAGAAAATGGGCTCTATGTCTTATTTTTTCCTGAAGGAACCAGAGTTAGTCCTGGCAAAGTTCAAAGTTATTCAAGAAGCAGTTTCGAGCTTGCTATGAGAGCAGGCGTTCCCGTCTTACCGATTTCTCATAATTCTGGTGATTGTTGGCCTGCTCATAAATTTATTAAGTATCCGGGTACTATTCATTTAAAGATTGGCAAACCTCATAGTGTTGTGAATGCAAAAGAATCTTCGATAGAGATAGAAGAGTGGACAAGGAATTCTTTAAGGGAAGTTTAAATATCTAGGTTTGTTACAAATTTAGCATTCTGATCTATAAAATCTTTTCTTGGCCCAACTTCGTCGCCCATAAGCGCATGAAACAAATCATCCGCAGCCTGGGCATCATTTATTGTAACCTGCCCTAGTCTTCTTGTTTCAGGATCCATTGTAGTGTCCCAAAGCTGAGATGCATTCATCTCCCCCAGTCCTTTATATCGAGATATGGTGAATGATTTTCTTGATGCATTCAACAGCCCTTCTATTGATTCAGCAAAATTAATAGCTTCAAATTTCTTTCCTCCTAGCTCGAAGTAACTATCTTTTTTTATTAGATCTACAAGGTCTTCTCCAAAGCCAGAAATATCTTTATAGGCCTTGGAACGAATAAAAGCTTTTGTTACAACCCAGTCTTTTATTGTTCCGTGCTTTATTAGATTTATATGAGGTTCATACAAACTAGATTCATTGCTTAGTTTAGATGAAACCTTCCAATAAGACCCTTGGTCTGCTGTTTCATTTAATCCATTTTCTAAACTTTTACACCACCTCTCGACCTCTTTTTGTGAATCTAAGTCCTTCAACAGTTTTATATACTTTATTCTTTCTAAAACTTCCATAGGATAAGTGTGTATAAGCCCATTCATAATAGTTTGAATTTTTTCATGTTGGGATATTAGTTTGCCCAAGGCCTGTCCGCTTATTGACTCTCCTTTTTTATTAAGGACTAGTTTGGCATCATCTAGTATCTCTGCCAGCAATAGCTCTCTCAAGGAACCGTCGTCTTTTACATAAGTTTCCTGTTTGCCTTTCTTGAGTTTATAAAGTGGCGGTTGTGCTATATAAATATAACCTTTTTCAATCAACTCAGGCATATGTCTATAGAAGAGAGTGAGTATTAAAGTTCTAATGTGAGAACCGTCAACATCCGCATCCGTCATTATTATTATTCTATGATATCTAAGCTTTTCTTCTTGCCACTCTTCTCCTTTAATACCGCAACCAAGGGCAGTAATTAATATTACTATCTCTTCTGAAGACAAAACTTTATCCAGCCTGGCCTTCTCAACATTTAATATCTTTCCTTTAAGTGGCAAAATAGCCTGAAAATGTCTATCTCTTCCTTGTTTTGCAGATCCTCCTGCAGACTCGCCCTCAACCAAATATATTTCACTTTTACTAGGGTCTTTTTCTTGGCAATCCGACAGCTTACCGGGCAGCCCTCCTCCTTCAAAAACACCCTTTCTTCTGGTTAGCTCTCTTGCTTTTCTCGCGGCTTCTCTAGCTCGTGCAGCATCAATTATCTTCTGAGCAATTAACTTGGCCTCAGCTGGGTTCTCTAACAAGTATTCAGAAAGCGCCTTATAAACTTCTTGCTCTACAACTGGCCTTACTTCAGATGAAACAAGCTTATCTTTTGTCTGAGAAGAGAACTTCGGGTCTGGAACTTTCACAGAAACTATCGCTACCAAGCCTTCTCTGGCATCATCTCCCGAGGTAGCCACCTTGTCTTTGGAGTTCATGCCCTCTCTTTCCATAAAATTATTTAGAGTTCTTGTAAGGGCAGTTCTAAATCCTATCAAATGAGTGCCGCCGTCCCTTTGTTTAATATTATTTGTATAACATTGAATATTTTCTTGATAACCATCGTTCCATTGCAAAGATACCTCTATGGTTATTCCGCTCTTTGATTCTTTTACAAAATGAAAGATTGAATTTACTGTTGTTCTTTTGTTGTTCAAGAAAGCAACAAATTCAGCCAGTCCTCCTTTGTGTAAGAATTTTACTTCCTTGCCAGTCCTGTCGTCTGATAGATTAATCTTAAGCCCAGAATTTAGAAAAGAAAGCTCCTTAAGCCTGGTTTCAAGAATATTAAAATCGTAAAGAATGTTAGAGAAGGTTGTCGATGAAGGAGTAAATATAACTTCCGTGCCAGTTTGATCAGATTTTCCAACTACTTTTAGTTTACTTTTTGGGTCTCCATTAGAATATTGCTGTTCATGAGTTTTTCCACCTCTATGAATAGTTAATTTTAAATCCTCAGAAAGGGCATTTACTACAGAGACGCCAACGCCGTGTAGACCTCCTGAAACTTTATAGGAATTATCGTCAAACTTCCCACCTGCATGCAGCTTAGTCATAATTACTTCTGCTGCAGACACTCCCTCTTCATGCATATCTGTGGGAATTCCCCTTCCGTTATCTTTCACCTCTACACAGTCATCAGCTAATATTTTTACAGAGATTTCATCACAATACCCCGCAAGGGCTTCGTCTATAGAATTATCTACTATTTCATAGACCATGTGGTGCAGCCCTGTTCCGTCGTCTGTATCTCCTATGTACATACCTGGACGTTTTTTAACTGCCTCGAGGCCTTTTAATACTTTAATACTTGAGGAGTCATAATCTGCTTTAGCAGATTTTTTAGCTTTTTTAGTGTCGGGTTTTTTGGATTTTGGAGAAGATACTTTCTTCTTGGTAGGCATGGTTGTATTTTAGCCTATTTTTATAAATTTATCCTTTTAAATTGCTCTAAATTTCCGTTAATTTTATCAAGAAAATTTCCATTTATAGCGGTTAAAATTACTTGATTTTTATCCGAAGAAATAATGTTAAATAATATTTGTAAATTATCTTCATCTAGTTCAGATCCAATATCATCAATTAACAATAAAGACTCTCTTGAAGAAAATTCATTTATTACATCATAAGAAGACAAAAATATTAATATAATCAATAGTTTAAGCTGTCCTCTGGAAAGGTTTGCGGCTGCTTTTTTCTTCTCTACAGAGAACACAAAATCCTGTCTATGAGGTCCTTGAGTTGTATATCCCAGAGCCATGTCTTTTGGCAAACTATCCTGGAAAGACTTTCTCATGGTTTTAGACGTATCCCATCCAGATATAAAATGTAAATTTATATCTTGTAAAAAAGAAATGCTATTGCTTATAACTGCCTTAGAAATATATTCTAAAGAAACTTCTTTAAAAACCTGAAAAAAATCATATTGCTCTTTGCTTAACATAAGGCCGGACTCTAAAACCTGTTCAGTCCAGTTATTCAGCTGATCTATTGGTAGCTTCTTTCTTAAAGATTTATTTCTTTGTTGAAGTGCTTTATTGTAGGTATTGTGCAGATTAACTGTTTCAGGTTTCACGTGAAACATTAGTCTATTTACAAAATCTCGCCTTAATTCCGGTTCGCCCTCAACCATCCTTAGGTGTTTCCCTAGAACTATTTGAATTAATGGTGCCTCATAGCCTTTTATCTTTTTTCCTCCAACTGTTCGTTTAGTAGAAATTCGCCCCTCAGAAAATTTTGTAGTCTCTAACCTTATCTCCTTATCTCCTAATAAACCGAGTGCTGCTATTTGAAAAAAAGGATGCGCATGGTTAATACATTCTGAAGTATTGATAGACCTAAAAGATTTTCCTGAAAAAAGAATTTCCATGGCTTCTAGTACGCTGGTTTTACCTGAACCATTTTTTCCTACTATCAAAGACCTTTCCGATGAAAGTTCTATTTTTTTTGAATCAAAGAGCCTAAATTTTTCTAAATATAGGCTTTTTATTGGCATTTATAATCTCATTGGCATAATTACATAAACCTCGGACTCTAAAGAAGGTTCTTTAATTATGCAGCTGGAGTCTTCTCCATAAAAAACAAGCTCTACATCTGTAGAATCAACGGACCCCAATACATCTAGAAGATAGCCTATATTAAAGCCTATTTCCAGTGGAGACCCTTTGTAGTCTACCTCAAGTACCTCCTCCGCCAACTCTTGCTCTGGATTATTTGCAGTCAGTTTTAAACTATCTTTTGAAAGGGCAAACCTCACTCCTCTATATTTTTCATTAGACAGAACAGATGCTCTTGAAAGAGCCAATTGTAGTTTTTCTTTTTTTAAAGACAAGGTGCTGGGATCTCCAGAGGGAAAGACTTTTTCATAATCCGGGTACTTCCCATCTATTAGCTTAGTTGAAAACTGCAAGTTGCTAAATTTGATACTAAAATATGAAGGGCCCATATCTATTTCTACAGACTCTTCTGATTGCGGTAGTAATTTAGACAACTCTAAAACTGCTTTCCTCGGTAATATTTGTTTTAATTGAGTCCCTGTTTCCTTATTTTGAAGCTCTGCACTTGCCAGCGCTAGTCTATGGCCATCAGTTGCTACTCCTTTAATTTTATTCTGATCAAACTCTAATAACAGGCCGTTAAGATAGTAGCGTACGTCCTGAGAGGCCATAGAAAAAGAAGTCTTAACCAGGATTCTCTTTAAAACGCTAGAATTTAAGGTTAAAGAGCTTTGTTCTTCAGATATTTCTAATTCTGGAAAGTCATCTGCCGATATTGTTGCAAAGTCAGCGTGAAAGCCTTTTGATGCAACGGTTAGCTTGCCATTTGATAGAACAAAACTAATCTCTTCGTTGTCAGGAAGAGTTCTACATAATTCAGACATTTTTCGAGCAGACACTGTTGTTTCCCCTTCTTCTTCTGTAGAAACAACTTCCGAGGAAGCTTTTATTTGTATTTCTAAATCTGTAGCTGTAACTTCAACAGACCCGTTGTACGCCTTGATTCTTAAGTTTGCTAGTATTGGTATGGTTTGTCTTCTTTCTGCAACAGCTGCTGCATTTTGGAGAGCTTCTACTATTTGAGATTTTTTTGCTTTAAATTTCATTTTTTTAAATTGTTAATACCCTGACTAACTTTGTGTAATCCTCTTCTATATCTAGATTAAGACCTCTAAGCTCCCTAATCTTCTTGCAGGCATGAATAACCGTCGTGTGGTCTCTTCCACCGAAAGCCTCTCCAATTTCTGGCAAACTATAGTTTGTTAACTCTTTTGCAAGAAAC
The DNA here is from genome assembly GCA_015660645.1 of Gammaproteobacteria bacterium. Classification (GTDB taxonomy): domain Bacteria; phylum Pseudomonadota; class Gammaproteobacteria; order Magnimaribacterales; family Magnimaribacteraceae; genus CAJJAM01. Next base: position 1,398 of record DQKS01000060.1, on the reverse strand, counting down.
ATAGCCATCTGCCTTGGCCTGGCAACAGATCTACTTCTTCGTTTAGACAAGAGGTCGCTAAGTTTAATATTATAATACTCAGCTGTTGTTTTTTGTATATTCTCCACACTCACCTGCCTTGCCTGTATTGCAAGCAAATCTTTTAACGAGTCCTTAATAAGATCGACCGTTATGGGGCGGCCTGTAAAATTTGAATTAGCAATAACCCTCTTTAGCGCCCCTTCAAGCTCTCTAACGTTAGATCTTACTTTTTGAGCGATGAAAAAAGCAGACTCTTCATCAAGTTCTTGTTCCATTTGCTTTGATTTGCTTAAGAGTATGGCAACTCGAGTCTCAAGCTCTGGTGGTTCAATAACTACCGGGAGTCCCCATCCAAACCTTGATTTTAATCTATCTTCTAGACCGTCTATTTCTTTAGGATATCTGTCACAGGTCAATATCATTTGACTGCCCTTTTCCAACAAAGAATTAAATGTATGGAAGAGTTCTTCTTGGGACTGTTCTTTTTTTGCAAAAAATTGTATGTCATCGATTAAAAGAGCATCTAAAGACCTGTAGTGTTGTTTAAATTCACTAATTGCTCCTAATTGAAGCGATTTTACCATATCACTCACAAACTTCTCAGAATGAACGTATGCTATTTTCTTTGTAGGGTCTTCTTGTTTAAGCTGATTCCCTACTGCATGCATTAGGTGAGTTTTTCCTAATCCCACACCTCCATAGATAAAGAGTGGATTGTAAGAATTTTTTAAGCCACTGGCTATTTGCCTAGAGGCGGCCAACGCAATATGATTAGATTTTCCCTCAACAAAGGTGCTAAAGTTAAAAGAAGCGATAAGATTGCTTTTAATACTCTTGTATTCTTTTTCAATATTTTTTTGATTGTTTGGTTGTTTTTTACCATTGTTATTAACCGCAAGAGGTCTATTTGATGTCACTTCGAAGGCTAAATTTAGATTTGCGTTGCTTGTTATGGCAGAAAGCCTCTCCTCTATAGATATACCGTAATTTTGTTCTACCCAATCTGAAATAAACTTATTAGGAGACAAAACTGTGTAAGAAAGGGGCGTAGAGCCAGAGTTTTCTTCTAAAAGCAAGGGGGCTATCCAGGTTGAATACTCTTCAACAGGAAGGTCCTTTTCCAGAGTTTTCTTACACTCATTCCAAAAATACAACTCAGACATAAAATCTGATTATATATATATTTAATAAGTTATCCACAGCATAACAACAATTATTTATTGTGTATAACCTGTGTATATATTGTTTCTTTATTTTTTCTTGTCAATTTGTACCAAAAAACCTATTATGCTCACCCGTTTATTAGTTTAAACAGAGTAAGAGCATGAAAAGAACATATCAACCTAGCAAAATAAAAAGAGCCAGAGTACATGGTTT
>DQKS01000052.1 GCA_015660645.1 Gammaproteobacteria bacterium | reverse complement strand
TTCATTATGGTAAAAAGAAATTCCAAAACGCAGCTTGCAAATGCACTGAGGGTTCTTGCAATGGATGCCGTAGAGAGAGCAAAAAGTGGTCACCCTGGAATGCCTATGGGGATGGCAGATATTGCAGAGGTCCTTTGGCGTGAAAACTTAATATACAATCCAAATAATCCAAATTGGTCTAACAGAGACAGATTTGTACTTTCAAATGGTCATGGATCAATGCTTTTATATGGGTTATTGCATTTAACAGGATTTGATTTATCTATTGATGAAATAAAAAACTTTAGACAATTGGGATCTAAGACACCAGGTCATCCTGAGTTTTCCGTCACTCCGGGTGTAGAAACAACTACTGGACCTCTTGGGCAAGGTCTATCTAATGCTGTTGGAATGGCAATTTCTGAAAAAATACTGGCAACCCGATTTAATCGTGAAGGTTTTAACGTGGTTGATCACATGACTTATGCTTTTACTGGCGATGGCTGCTTGATGGAAGGTATTTCCCATGAAGCATGTTCCTTGGCTGGGACGTTAGGTCTTGGTAAGTTGATTGTTATCTATGATGATAATGGAATTTCTATTGATGGACCTGTAGAAGGTTGGTTTACTGAAGATATTCCTAAGAGATTTGAATCATATGGCTGGCAAGCTATAGCAAATGTTGACGGTCATAATTCTGATCAAATTAATGCCGCTATACAAGAAGCTAAAGCAGACAAATTTAGGCCATCCATTATTTGCTGCAAAACTCTTATCGGAAAAGGTTCTCCTAATAAAGAAGGCTCTGCTTCAACACACGGAGCAGCTTTTGGAGAAGAAGAGATAGCTAACATCAGGGAATCTTTGGGTTGGAGTCATGACCCTTTCATTATTCCAGAAGAGATCTACGAAGAATGGAATTTTAAAGAACAAGGGTCAGAGTTAGAAAGTAATTGGAATGAGTTATTTAAAAACTATTCATCTTCACATCAAGAATTAGCAGATGAGTATTTAAGATGCATGTCTGGGGAAGATCCGGAAGGACTAGAACAAGCTCTATTGGAGTTTTCTAAAAAGATGCAATATGAAAAGCCTAATGTAGCAACTAGAAAATCGTCTGAAATGGTTATTAATGTACTTGGCCCCTATATGCCTGAGCTTATAGGTGGCTCAGCAGATCTTACTGGATCAAATAATACAAATTGGTCTGGAACAGTAGCAATAACGAAAGATGATTTTACTGGCAATTATTTAAATTATGGCGTTAGAGAGTTTGCAATGACTGGGATTATGAATGGTATGGTGCTTCATGGTGGCACTAGGCCTTATAGCGGAACGTTTTTAACCTTTTTGGATTATGCTAGAAATGCTGTAAGGATGTCAGCCTTAATGAAAATTCCTACAATTTTAGTGTATTCTCATGACTCTATTGGTGTTGGAGAAGATGGTCCTACCCATCAACCAATTGAACAACTAACTAGCTTAAGAACAACTCCAGGATTAGAAACATGGAGGCCTTGTGACACCGTAGAGACGACGTTCGCTTGGAAAGCAGCAATAGAGAATAAAAATAAACCAACAGCCTTAGTCTTGTCGAGACAAAACCTTCCCACCATTGCACGAGATAAATCTCAAGTAGGAGATATAGAAAAAGGCGGTTACGTTATTTATGAATCTTCTTCTGAGCCTAAGTTAGTGCTTTTATCAACCGGATCTGAAATTGCAGCAACCCTAGCTGCAGCGAAAGAAATAGAAAAAGATATATCTGTAAGGGTTGTATCATTGCCTTGTACCGAGAGATTCGATGATCAAGGTCTTGAATATATTGGAAGTATTCTAGGTAAGAACGTGCTTAGAATTGCAGTAGAAGCTTCACATTCGGACTGGTGGAGAAAATATGTAGGACTGGAAGGCGCTGTCATAGGCATGGAATCTTTCGGAGAATCTGCACCTGGTGGGGCTTTGGCTGAACATTTTGGATTTACGAAAGATAAAATCTTAGAATTTATTAGAGAAAAGCTAAAAAAGAAGACTTGATGGACTATCTCCGAGATCATGAATTGCACGACAAAAAAGTTCTTTTGCGTGTGGACTTAAATACACCTATTCAAGATTCAATTGTTACCAACGATGAGAGGATTATTCGATGTTTACCTACTATTAGGCACATTGTTGAGAATAAAGGAAAACTAACAATTTTAAGTCACTTGGGGCGTCCAAAAGAGAATGGAGTTTTCCAGTCAGAATTTTCTCTTCAACCAGTGGCTCACAGACTTGAAGAATTATTAGGCCAAGAAGTTGATCTCGTAGCGGATATAGAAAATTGTAAATCACCAGACTCAGGTCAAATAACTATGCTTGAGAATGTTAGATTTTTAGAAGGAGAAAAAACAAACGACCCTGTTTTATCTAAAGCTTTTGCAAACATGTGTGATATCTTTGTTATGGATGCATTTGCAACTTCTCATAGAGCACATGCCTCTACAACAGGAGTAATATCATACGCGAACCAAGCCTGTGCAGGCATGTTGTTAGAAGAGGAAGTGAATGCATTAAGCAAAATAAATCGAAATGAGAGAAGACCATCTGTGGCTGTGCTGGGTGGATCGAAGATTTCTACAAAACTGAACCTTATAAATTCCCTTTCAGACAAAATGGATTTTGTTATCTTGGGCGGAGGCATAGCTAACACTTGTTTGGCAGCAAAAGGAGTAAATGTGGGCTCTTCTTTGCATGAGGAAGACATGCTCAAAGAAGCTCTTGAGTTGGCTAACAAAGACAATGTCATCCTGCCCAATAAGGTTGTAGTTTCTAATTCTATTAAAGGAAAGGCAAAAATAATTGATGTAGAGTCTGTTAGGCCTGACGAAGCGATTTTCGATATAGCACCGGAAAGTTTTAACTCAATTGAATCTATTTTTATTCAAGCTAAAGCTATTTTTTGGAATGGGCCGGTCGGACTTTTTGAAGAACCGCAGTTTAGGGAAGGAACAGCTTCAGTTGCAAGAATGATTGTAGCTTCAGAAGCTTATTCTGTGGGTGGTGGTGGAGACACTATTGCTGCAGCTAAGGAAATAGGGTTATTAGAAGAAATGGACTATATGTCTACGGCTGGAGGCGCATTTCTAGAATACATAGAAGGAAGAAGTCTTCCTGCTCTAGAAGCTTTAAAAGCAAAAGCTCTTGAATCTGCTAATAACTGAGCTTAGGATAAATTTTATTAAGGAGAAAATGATGCCATTAAATACTTTAGAAGAAATAGCAACTTATATTGTTTCAGAAGGAAAAGGAATACTGGCAGCTGATGAAAGCAATCCAACATGTGGCAAGAGATTTGATTCTATTGGAGTTAATTCTACAGAAGAAAATAGAAGAGATTACCGGGAGATGTTATTTAGATCTGGGGGGATGAAAGGAAATATAGGTGGCGTTATATTGTTTGATGAAACCATCAGACAAAATGCCAAAGACGGGACATCTTTGGTAGATATCATTAGCAAACAAGGGGCACTACCAGGCATTAAAGTAGATAAAGGACTTCAGCCGCTTGAAGGGTCTCCGGAAGAGAGCTTAACCCAAGGATTGGATGGTCTTGAAGAGAGGTGTGATGAGTATTCTAAATTAGGAGCAAAATTTACTAAGTGGAGAGCAGTTATAAGAATAGGAGATGACATCCCTTCTGATCAATGTATTCAAGAAAACATGCAAGCTTTAGCTGATTACGCAAAAATAGTTCAGCAAAGCAGAATGGTTCCTATTGTTGAACCAGAAGTTCTTATGGAAGGCAATCACAGCATTGAAGATTGCTTCAAGGCTACTTCTAGATGTTTAAAAATTCTATTCGAGTGTTTGAATAACAATCAAGTCAACATAAGAGGAACGATCTTAAAGCCTAATATGGTTACTTCAGGGTCTTTAGCTGATATTCAAGCGCCTATAGATGAAGTGGCAAATCAAACATTGAAATGCCTACAAACTAATGTTCCTTCTGAACTTGCGGGGATAACTTTCTTGTCGGGCGGGCAGTCTGATATTAATTCTACAGCGCATTTAGATGCCATGAATAAGATTGGAGGATTCGATTGGAAATTAAGTTTTTCTTATGGGCGAGCGCTTCAACAAGCAGCACTAAAAACATGGCTTGGTAAGAAAGAAAATGAGCAAGCAGCTCAAGAAGCCTTATCTCATAGAGCTCTGATGAATAGAAATGCTTCGCTTGGGCAATGGAGCTCTGATCAAGAGAAAAAGATTTTTTAATTGAAATTATTAATTCAAAAGGTTTCTAGCGCTTCCATAAGAGTAGATGGAAAAACAATTGCTTCAATAGGAAATGGAGTTGTAGCAATGGTGGGATTTGAGCCATTAGATACCTTTCAAGACATAAACAAGCTAACAAGAAAGTTTTTAAATTATAAATTTTTTTTAAATTCAGAAGAAAAAATAGCCCTGAGTATTATTGAAGAAAATGCAGATATTCTTTTAGTCCCACAAGTTACCCTTTCTATAAGAACAAACAAAGGCATGAAACCTAGTTTTTCTCAAGCAGCTGACCATCAAACAAGCTTAAGTTTGTTTAATTCTTTTAAGAACCTCTTGCTTGATGAATATCAAGAAGTCCAATCAGGAGTTTTTGGAGAAAACATGTCAATTCAGTTAGTTAATGAAGGTCCGATAACTTTTTGGTTTGAATCTTAGTCTTTTATCTTGGAATGACCTTCTTTTGGGATTAGTCGGCCCATCAGCAAGCCAAATTCAAATAGTAGCCAACAAGGAATAGCAAAAAGAATTTGTGAGATGACATCCGGCGGAGTCAGAAGCATGCCAATTACAAAACAGAGCACAATGATGTATGGTCTTTTGTTAGAGAGGCTTTCAATTGACGTCATGCCTGTCCACAAGGCTAGATAGATTAGGACAGGTATTTCAAAAGCAAAAGAAAAAGCAAAAGTCATGGATAGCACGAAATCTAGATACTTGCCTATATCTGTCATGACCATTACACCTTCCGGTGCAGTGCTCGTAAAGAAATTGAAAACTAAAGGAAATACAACAAAATAAGCAAAGATCGTACCAAGGTAGAAGAGAATAATGCTAGATAAAAGAATCATAAAAGATAGTTTTTTTTCATTTTTATATAATCCTGGAGCAATAAAAGACCACATCTGATTGAGAAAGTAAGGAATAGAAATAAGCAAAGAAACATAGAACGCAAGTCTTAAGGGAGAAAGAAATGGAGAAGCAACTTCGGTAGCTATCATGGAAGAGTTTTCAGGTAAGAAGGCTTGAAGGGGTTTTGCAACAAATTCATATATAGAATTCGAAAAGTAAATTAGGGATATAAAAGCAATTAAAATGAAGCTTAAGGATTTGAGTAGCTTAGATCTTAGCTCTTTCAGGTGGTCTAAGAAATTTTGCTGAGAATTTCCCTTTTGCATTAAGCTTTGCCTTCTTTTTTTGAATGAGACTTATCATTTAACTTGGCATCTTTAAGAATCTCTTCGTTGTGGATGTCTTGGTATATTTGATCAAGACCAATGTTTACAGATATCTCGCGTTTAGTATTTTCAACTATTTTCTTAAACCATTTCAAGGTTTTAGCTGAAGATTTGACTACCTCGGGTAGTCGGTTAGGCCCCAGAATAATTAAACTTACCAGAACGACTAAAAACAGTTCCAACAGTCCGATATCAAACATGGGGGGTCGCTATTTTTATTTATCTTCAGACTTTTCTGTTTGCTCGTCTTCATTCATGGCTTTTCTGAAGCCCTTCAGAGAGTTACCTAAGTCAGAGCCTAGATTTTTGAGACGTTTAGTGCCACCAAAAAACAATAAAACAAACAGAACAACTATAAGTACTATTACTATTTCTTTAATACCAAACATAAGGACCTCCTACTTTATTGCTCCTTCCTAGAAGCTTTTTCATCAAGACCTGATAAACCAAACCTTTTTTCAAGTTCTTGCAGTATTTCTTTGCTTTTTATATCTTCATTTGAGAGTAAAACCATTACATGAAACCACAAATCAGCAGTTTCATAAATTATTTTATTCCTATTATCCGAGTCATTAGATGCTGCTGCTTGTATAAGTTCTTCAGACTCTTCTTGGATTTTAGATAAGATTTCATTAATGCCTTTATCAAATAAGCTTTTTGTATATGATTTATCAGCCGAAGACCTTTTCCTTATTTCTAAGATGTCATCAATTCTACTTAAGATATCTTCACTCATATTATTTCTAATTAAGCCAATATAGGATAATAGACCCTATTATTATTAAAGTAAGAAGATTTATACTTCTTTTTTCATTAGATATTTTTTTAACTAATTCTTGATGCCTTAATTCATTAGTCTTTTGGTAGGATTCGATATTCTTTATCTGTTCTATTGCTGTTTCAGCGACTTCAGGAAGTTTTCGGGCTTTCTCTATTAGTTGAGCTGCGTTTTCTTTAGCCCAATCTTGCATCTTTTCAGGATTGTATCTTTCAGCAATCCATGTCTTTAGGAAGGGGTTAGCAATTGACCAGAAATCTAGGCTTGGATACAGTTGCTTCCCTAGCCCCTCAATATTAATAAGTGTTTTTTGTAATAACATTAGAGAGGGCTGCATGTTTAAATTAAATCTTCTTGCTGAGTCAAAGATGAAAAGGAGTAATTCACCAAAGTTTATTTTTTCTAAAGGCTGATCAAATATAGGTTCGCAAGCAGCCCTGATTGTCCTTTCTAATTCGTTTGGTCTTGTTTTTGGGTCTACCCATTTTGCTTCTATAAGAACGGAGGCAACTTCTGAAAAATTTTTACTAATAACAGCAAGAAGCATCCTTCCAATTTGGAATTGCTCATCTTCACTAAGAGATCCTACAATTGCATAATCTACGGCAACATAGCTTGGATTTGACGGGTCAGTTGCCTCAATAAATATGTTACCCGGGTGCATATCTGCGTGAAAGAAATTATCTATAAATACTTGCTTTAAAAAAATTTCCACTCCTCTCTCAGATAAGAGTTTTAAGTCAACACCTAGTTCTTTAAGGGTTTCAATCTTGTCAACGGGTATACCTGAGATCTTTTCCATCGTTAAGACATTATCAGTTGTTAAATTCCAATAAACTTCAGGAACATATAGCATTTTGTTGTCTGAAAAGTTTCTTTTTGTTTGTTTAATATTAGAAGCCTCTATTCGCATGTTAAGCTCTGCTTCTATTACGTATTCATATTCTTCAACCAAACTATGGATTCGAAGTCTTTTTGCGTCTTTAGAATACTTTTCTATTATCTTCGCCACTCTTTTCATTAAAGAAATATCTCGTATTATTTTTGTAGCAATATTTGGTCTTACTACTTTAATAGCAATTTCAGTCTTAGTTCCCTTTAGGGTTGCCGAGTAAACTTGTGCTATGGATGCTGCCGCAAATGGTGTTTCTTCAAAATTATCAAAAAGATCATGTACCGGGGCTCCTAATTCCTTTTCGATAATCTTTAGGGCTTTTTTCGAAGAGAAAGGTGGCAAATCATCTTGTAAAGATTGAAGTGCTCTTGCTATGTCGGTTGGAACTACATCAGGTCTAGTAGAGAGCAGTTGACCAAATTTTATAAAGATAGGGCCTGCTTCTTCTAACGCTGCTTTTATTCTCTCCCCCCTTGGTTTTCCCGAAGAAAAAACTTTCCATGGAGAAATGAATAACAGTGCATTAATTAGCCTCGAATCAGAATATTCAATAAGCAAGGTATCTAATCTAGCTTTTAAGATAATGTTTAATAGCTTTATAAAGTGAAGTAAATCTCTGAGCATCTTCTTTAAACTTTAGTACCTGAATGAATAGCTACTACACCATTTGTTAGGTTGTCATAATGGCATTCATTAAAACCACAGTTTTCCATGAGGATTTTTAACTCTTCTTGTGTTGGATGCATCCTTATTGATTCTGCAAGATATCTATAGCTTTCTTCAGTATTAGCAATTAATTCACCGATCTTAGGTATGACTTCAAATGAGAAAATATCATAGATTTCTCTAAAGGTTTCATTTGTGGGTTTTGAAAACTCAAGAATTATTAATTTGCCTCCTTTTTTTAAAGAACCACATATGGATTTAAGGGCTTTTTCTTTATCCGTTACATTTCTTAGTCCAAATGCAATGGTAATTAGATCAAAAGTTTCATCTCTAAAGGGTAGATATTGTGCATCTATTTGCGCAAGGCTGATGCCATCTATGCCTTCATTGATTAGTCTATCTCTGCCCTCTTCTAGCATTTTTCTGTTTATATCGGAAAGAATAATTAGTCCATTTTGATTAATTTTTTCTTTCATTAATTTGACCATGTCCCCGGTACCGCCAGCTAAGTCTAGAACCTTAAAGTCTTCTCTTAGAGTTGAAGATTCAATAGCTACTCTTTTCCAAAGTCTATGAATTCCAAAAGACATTAAGTCGTTCATGAGATCATAATT
>DQKS01000034.1 GCA_015660645.1 Gammaproteobacteria bacterium | reverse complement strand
TCTAATAAGAAATTTAAACATAAAGAAATCATTATTGATTTAGATTCTGATTCAGAAATGGAATGGCATATTAAATTGAATGATATAAAAGGAGATATGTCCTCTGATGTCGCTACTAAAGTAGAAACAGCACTGAGAGAAGCTATTGGCGCATTACCCGAAGAATTAGATATCAAGGTGAAGATAAAAAGCAAGAAAATAGAAGACGAGACTAATTGAAAGTAGAGCTTAACAAATTTAATGAAGCTATTGGAGTAGGTGCAGCCTTTATGTTTATAGCTTTGTGGAAATCAATTGAGTTAGATATGCTGATTGGTTTCCCTCTATGCTTACTCATTGGCTTCTTAGTTGCCCAGTTCTTCAAAATTAGAAATAAAGATAGATATGATAAAAATTACTAACTTAATAACCATACTTGTTTTATTGTCAGGTTGTGCTTACAGTTCTTTGCAACTTAAATAAAACCTCAAAACTTCCCCACTAAATTTTCCTCCTCTTCAAAGCCTTGCCAAGATTTGGAGGTTTATCAGTTAGTGATACAGTTAATCCATGAAAAAACAAAGAAAACTAACTTCTGACGAAGATTTAATTAACAAGATCGGAGATGTTGAGAAAGTACTTTCTGCTTACGATATATCAAAAAATGCTTTTGCTACCCTTTTCCCCACTCCTTTTTCTTTAGATTCCCCTCGTGACTTTCCCGTAAATAGTTTATTTATTGAACTGAATTCAACTGAACATGATGAAAGTGATGATATTGAGGAAGCTAAAGAAATAACAGAAGAGAAGAAAAAAGAGGAAGAAAAGCAAGACAAAGAATGGAAGAACAAAGAAAATCCTATAAAAAGAGGTCTAGATAAATTAAAACAATTAATTTGAGTTTCATAAGCAGTAAAAATAATGGAATTTATGAAAAAACTAACCATCCTCATCCTTTGCACCCTTTTTCTTATCTCAGGAACCATACCAACTAACGAAAGCCCATTCTTTTACCTAGGCTATTTCTCAGTTTTTATTCTGTTGTCAGGTTGTATTAGCTTTATGTACAACCGGTTCATGGATCAGTTTGATTAGCCTTGCCAATTTTAGAGGTTTATAAGTTGGTGGTATAGTTAGGTTATGAAAAATAAGGAGTTGATGTGAGTGTAATGATAACTTTAGAGTTTCCAGTGAAACCAGATATGTTGGATGACTATTTGGATATCCTAAAAGGAGCTCTAGTAGAAACAAGGGACTATAAAGGTTGCAGAAGCGTAACTACCCTTGTGGATCAAGAAACCTCTAGCGTTGTTCTGGTAGAAGAATGGGATAGTGCCGAATATCAGCAAGCTTATATGGCTTGGAGGGTTGAAACCGGACTTATTGATGCGATTGCTCCCTTTATGCAAGGCGAGCCAATAACTAGAACGTATGACTTGAAAACGGAAGTTTAATATTTAGTTGATGACCAAAATACTCACTACGATATCTTTGGTTGCAGTAAAGACCTGCAACACTCAAGGGATCTACTAAATGAAAAATAATATTATTTCTGCTTTTGGAGCATTTTTATGCATTTCTGTACTTGCATATCTTAATTCTTTCGATGAAAGCAATTTATGGTTAATACCGCCATTTGGGGCAAGCATGGTTTTAGTTATGGCAGCTCATGAAAGTCCCTTAGCTCATCCAAAAAATATTTTATTTGGCCATATATTATCTGCTTTATCAGGAGTCTTTGTTTTCTCAATATTAGGTTTTTCTTTTCTCAGTGTAGGATTGGCCGTTGGATTAGCAATATTCTTAATGATGACAACCAAGACTGTTCATCCACCTGCTGGGGCTAACCCTATTATTGCTGTTCTTGGTGCAAAAGGGATAGGGTTTATACTAATGCCAGTTGCAGCGGGAGCATCTTTTATAATTCTATTTGCAATTATTTATAATAAATTATTAAAGAGGAAATATTTTACTTTTAAGGATTTGAAGAGGTAATTCTTTTAAAAGACAAGTTTACGTGTTTTCGTACTTGTCACAATGGATCACCTCCCAAGACAGCGGGAGTCTCGCAGTATGTCGTTAAAATATATCGCTGGTGATCTTCAATCCGTTTAGTAAGAACCTCAGCAATCTCTGGGATTTTTGAGTTACCTTCAAACCACATCAACATGCCTTTATTTTGTTGGGTTCTTGGCATGATCTCGGGTGAAGTAGGAAGTGTGCTCATGCTCAGAGTGGCCCAATAGATGTCAACGGCGGTAAGTGTATTGCCAACGAGATAAGGCGAGCCAAGCTTTTTTTGTGCTTCCAGACGACTATCGATTAAGTTAATTACCTCAGCAACCTTAGCTGGAGCGTTGGAACTAGCCTCTTCACTGTATCCATATTTTCGACCTAAAGGATTATCGTTCAGAATTCTGATATTCCAAACAAGACCATCCTCCGCCAAGACAACTGCACAGAGGCCAAACATCTCAACTCTAAGCTCAAAGTTATCAGGAATTAAAGCAGGGCTGTCCACATCACCGATTTGTTCTGCCAAAGCAAGTTGTTCAATCCAGACGTTTCTAGGTCGTTCATCATCATGAAGCATTGTAGGCAGGCTCGTTTGACACGTTAGGTCATATAGCTGCGTTTGTCGGTCCTCACCAGTTTCTTTATCGACACCCATAAGCGGATGTAAAACTCGAACGAGAGGTATTTTTTTTACGTAACATATGTTTTTGAGCGCTTCAGCGTACAAGGCCTGCACACCAGGAACAAAAGTTACCCTAGTTCCACTCTTCATCTCCGCCGCGTCGTCGAGAGTAATAAACTCTGGGCTCTGAGATTTTTGTTTTTTAGTTGTTGATCGTTTGTCGTCCATAATTTATTTAGTTTACCTTATAGATAATGACTCTGCCCTGCTCGTATCTTCTTTTTATTAATTCTTGTTTCGTACAGGATGCTAATTTCTTACTATCCTTGTTCTATCAACGTTTCATGTAAACCAGTTGGTGGTATAGTTAAATCTAATTGAGAGGGAGAGGATTATGAAAAACGAAGAGTTTATAGAACAAGTTTTCCACCTTGTGTTTGGTGAGCTTTATAAGAAAAAAGAAATGACACTTTTCCCTATACAAGAAATGTTTACCAAAGAAGAATTGATAGAAGAGTTAGGAAGCATTATGGCATTGCCTCCTGAAGCTACATATGAAACTTCCGTTCAAGAAATGTTAGACGATAACTATTAAAGAAAATTATTAGACTATCCTTATTATCCCAACTGATTATTAGATTTACTTAGTGCTATGCTAAGTTCTTTAAATTGGGAGATAACTTATGAAAAAAATAATGATAACAATGATGGCTATTGCCTTTTCTTTGAATACTTATAGTGAGATATATTTGATAGAAAAACAAGATCCGATTGGTGTATGGTGTGTAAATTCTTATGTATTTGTTGGTCATGCAGGGGGACTGGTTCAACTCTATTCAAGGAAAGATAATAAACCACAATCTTGCAAGATATACGAGAAGTATAAGTAGCAGCTGAGTATGAAAAAACTAACCATACTAATAACCGTGCTCATGGCCTCAAGCACTTGGGCTAACTCTGAAGAGTCTATTAGAACGAAATGGGATGATGAAAGCTCTATAAATGACCAAAGGGTCCAACATCTAAGTTATACCTTTGAAGAAACTGGAGAATCAATTCCTTACGCACTCTTTGTTCCTTCTTTATATAAAAAAGATGAAAATATTTCATTAGTAGTTTCTTTGCACGGCTTAACTAGAACTTATGACTGGCTAATGGGGTATGAAGGTTTGTTAGATTTGGCTGAAGAATTTAATTTTATAGTGGTCACGCCTTTAGGATATACGCGGAAAGGTTGGTATGGATCGTGGTCCAAAGGACTAGACGAAAGATCCTTAGCAAAAGAAGGGCCTTACAGTGAAAAAGATGTCATGAATGTATTAAGACTTGTAAGGGATAATTATTCTATAGATTCAAGCAATATTTTCCTGTGGGGTCATAGCATGGGAGGTGCTGGAACTTACTATTTAGGAATGAAATATCCTGACCTTTGGAAAGCCCTGGCGTTGGTTGCACCTGCACCACCGCAAGTAAGAAATATAAAAGACTTAAAGATGATCCAGGATATACCTGTCCTTATTCTTCAAGGGACTAAGGATAGATTAGTGTACCCCACAAGAGAATGGGTAGCTGAAATGAAAAGACTAGAAATGGACTTTACCTATGATGAGATAGTTGGGGCGGACCACTCTTTGTTTGTTTCCAAGAACAAAGAGAACATGAAAAAAATATTTGATTTCTTTGTTGAAAACAGAAATTAAATTAAAAGCCTAACTGTAGACCTGCTAGTGTTAATATTAATTCTCATTTAAAAAAAGAAATTACTATGAAAAATTTAACTTTAGTTATGAGTCTCCTATTTGCTAGTGTCATAAATGCTGACCATCACTTATCAGCAGAGAATGAGGTTCTTGCCTCTTTAGATACTTATTTTAATGCTAGAAATGCACAAGACTTTGAAACAGTTGTATCTTTAGAGAGCAAGTCCGGTACTTACGGTACAAATTCTGACGGGAGTTTTCACAAGCCTTTACTTCAGAATTCTATTGATAATTGGAAGAACACTAATCAAGGAGGGATAACGAATGTATTCTATCCTGAGGCAATTCAAATTTCAGACGATGTTGTTTACGTTAGGTTCTATTTTGAAGGCGTAGTAGAAGACGACAGTAACACTTACGATTACCGCACAAGAGTAACCATGAACTGGGTAAAAGAAGATGGGAAATGGGTAGTAAAAACTCAACATTATTCACCTGCAAGTTACGGCGGTGTCCACAGAACTCAAAAGGCAGATTTTGAAGAGTAATTAAATTTTGCACCAGTCTTGTGGTTGGTGCATTTGATTCATCGAGTTAATAAAATTACCAGGATTTATAATTCTACTTTGGCCCTAAGCTCTAGCAGCTCTTTAAATTATTACTTATTTTCTATAATATAATTTTCAATTATTGAATCTAATTCGTTTAAGGGAAGGGCGCCTTCACTTAAGATTATGTCATGAAAGTCTCTAATGTTAAATTTATCCCCTAACTCATTTTTTGCCATTTCTTTTAAACTTAAAAATTTCATTTGACCAATTTTGTATGCCAATGCTTGTCCTGGCATGACTATGTATCTGTCTATTTCATTAATGATATCTAACTCAGATTTTCCCGCGTTCTCAAGAAAGAAGTCAATTGCCCTTTGCCTATCCCATTCGTAATAATGCATTCCTGTATCTACAACCAATCGTACGGCTCTCCACATGTCGTAAGTTAGTTGCCCAAATTGGGAGTAAGGATCTTTGTATAAGCCTAAATCGTACCCCAAACTTTCACTGTATAAGCCCCAACCTTCTACAAAAGCTGTATAAGGGCTAACTCTTCTAAACATAGGCATTTCTTCCATTTCCATGGCTAGAGCTATTTGTAAATGGTGTCCAGGAACGGCCTCGTGCACAGATAGGACTTCCATTTCAAATTTCGGTCTAGTTTCAGGCCTGTATAAGTTCACATAATAATAGCCCGGTCTTAATCCGCCCGGAGCAGGAGGCATATAATAGGCGGTTGTAGTATCGGGAGCAGATTCATCTGGAATGGCTCTTAAGCCATAAGGTGTTCTTGGAAGAGTGCCAAATAATCTTACTAGTTCAGGGTCAATTCTTTTAGAAACTGCGAGGTAACCTTCAAATAACTCTTCAGGGGTTTTGTAATAAAATCTTTCATCTTCTCGTAGAAATTTTAAGAAATCATTAAAAGAGCCTTCAAATTCTAGTTGTTTGATTATAACTTCCATTTCACTTCTTATTCTTTTTACTTCTTTGAGTCCAATTTGATGAATTTCCTTAGGAGATAAATCCGTAGTAGTAAAAGATTTGGCTAGAACTTCATAAAGCTCTCTACCGTTTGGAATATCGTACAATCCGACACTTTCTCTAGATTGGGGCAAATATTCTTCCTTGAAATATTTCTCCAACAAAAGATATGAAGGTATTATGGTCTCTTTGATTACTTCTTCAGCTTCCATTCTGAGAGACCTTTGATCTTTTTTAGATATTGATTCAGGCAGGTCGATAAAAACTTTATAGTATGGACTCTCTTTAACTTTGCTATGGCTTTGTAGATTTATTTGCCTATTTACTCTTTCCATTAATATTCTGGGAGGTTTATAACCCCTTTGCAAACCCGTCTTGGCTAATGCTATTGTCTGTTCAATTCTTTTATCTAAATTTCTAAGTCTTTGAATCCAAAAATAAAAATCATCAAAAGATTTAAGAGGAATAACTCCTGAATCCTCATGAGCGAGCTGAATACCGCCTCTATGACTGAAAGGGAGTAAATGTCTATTGTACTGGCTTATCTCTAATTCATTTCTCGTCAGCTGAGTAAATAGCCTTAAATTTAATTGATTAGTTTCAGACAAGGTCTTTGCACTAAAACTTTCAAGGGATCTTAAGGTGTCTTCCAGGCGGGATTTTCTCATTTGTATGGCTTCTAACGAATAATCTCTCCATTCAGTCTCAAAGCCTTTAACGCCCATGGCAGTTGCATATACCGGGCTTTGACTTAATTCAAATTTCCATTCATTTTCTAGAAATGACAAGAAATTTTGATTGTTATCCACTTTACTCGAAGCAGACAATAGGACAAAAAGGAATAAGAGATGCAGGCTGTGTATTAGATTTTTCATAGCGATCAGTTTTATAAAATAAAGTCTATAGGTTTGAAGGCACTCTGAAAAGATTATAAAAATTCTTTTTA
>DQKS01000058.1 GCA_015660645.1 Gammaproteobacteria bacterium | reverse complement strand
ATCTTAACAACCACTTCGGGTCAATTAGAATCAGCAAATCAAACTCTAAGCTCATATCAAGAATTACTAAATGATGCAGGTTATGGAAAAATAGCTACAGTCATAAAAGCGTTAGAAACTTTTTATCCAGCCGAAGATTACCATCAAGATTACCTTGTGAAGAACCCCAATGGGTATTGCCCGGACCATTCAACAGGAGTTAGATTTATTGCTTCTGTGCCAACACCCAACATGGACAACAAAAGTCTTTTAGAAGGTAAGCATATTGTTGTTATAGAGCCTGAAGGTTTTTGTCCTTACTGTGAAAGATTCAGAGAGAAAGTTACATCAAGCTACCAAGGAACAATACCTCTTAGCTATAGAGCTGCCAACCAGCTAGAAGGATTGATGATCAATTCGCCCACATGGGCAACCCCAACAATACTTTTTTTGGAAGAAGGAAAAGAAGTTTTTGGCCACAAAGGTTATATGGATCCAGAATTGTTTTATAGAGCTCTAGGAGGCTTTAAATTAGGGGATTCTGAGGCTTATCAGATAGCCTTTAATGAAGGTACTGACGCTCGTTTCTGTGAGGAGTATGAAATCTTTAAAAACACGCCTGATGGAATATTTATTGATAAATTAAGCGGAGCCCATCTGTTTGATACAAAAGATAGATTTAACTCCAAAACCGGATGGTTATCGTTTACAAAACCTGTCGAAGGGTCAACCTACAAAAGGGCTGATAACAGTTATGGGATGAGAAGAATCGAAATAAGATCTGTCACTTCCGATATACATTTAGGTCATGTTTTTCCAGATGGACCAAATGGACAGCCTAGATATTGTATTAATGCAACGGTTCTAGAGTTTAAGAATAGGTCAGATCTAAACAAAAGTTAATTTAATAAAAGGAGAGAATATGAACGGAAAGATAGCAAAATACATAACAGTAGGAACCAATGACCTTCAAAAAGCCAAAGCTTTTTATGATGCTTTATTTGAAGAACTTGGAGCTTCAAGTTTTCCTCCTAATGACAGGAGTTTCTTTTGGCAAATAAAAGGAGACGACACAATCTTTGCCGTGTTTGTTCCTTACGATGGAGAGTTGGCAACTGTTGGTAATGGAAACATGACGGGGATATCTTTAGATACAACAGAAGATGTCGACGCGATGTACGCTAAAGCTATGGAGCTCGGAGCTGCCGATGAAGGGGAGCCTGGACAAAGAGTACCTACTTTTTACGGTGCTTACGTTAGGGATCCGGACGGAAATAAACTGACTTTTTATAAAATGGGCTAGCTTTAAGTAGCTTTACTTCCTCAGTATAAGCTTAGTTGGTATCATTTTTTTGCTGATACAAGCCATGTGGCACTAGGGAAGTGCAGTCCGTCTCCATCCGAATATGTTTTAAACAGTTCTTGCAAAGAAGAGGAAATATCTTTCTTGGTTGATTCCGGAGCTTCCTTGAGCATTTCGGTTACCACCGGATTTATAGATAAGTAGTCGTTCGACGCATCTTCTAAGGATTTACCTGTGAACATGGTTACTTCCTGTTCATGGCTTTCTATGCTGATATCTGCAAAACCTGAATCAGACATTATTGATTCAAGATAATCCACCTCTGCAAACGCAAATGGCCCCGGGCTCCTTTTGGGAGGGGAAGGAAGATCCACAAATTCTTTGATTACTTGGATGGATAAAGATTGCCAAGGATTGAGTTGAGGAGATTGCCAACACACAAAACAAAATTTTGCCTCTTGCTGAAGACTTCTATAAATATTCTTAAACGCTGGCACAGGAGCTTCAAAAAACATTACTCCAAATCTTGAAAATGCAGCAGAATAAATATTTTCTTCTTTAAGTTCAGTCTGAATATCCATTACTTGAAAGTCTGCGTTTAATAAATTTCTTTCTGTTGCTAGTTTCCTGGCTTGATCTAACATAGGCTCAGAAATATCAACGCCAGTAATTTTAGAATTTTCAGATAGCTGCTCAGCAATACTTAAGGTTGTAGACCCGCATCCACAGCCGATATCCAAAATATGCTCTCCCAGATCATCTGGCAGCTTAGATAACGCAGCAACTCCTAGTGGCTCAAGCATTACATCCATTGCATTTTGTTTTTCTACCCAGACATCTCCACCTTTGCCAGACCAAAATTCTCTTTGTTTTTTATTTGTTTCTTCCATGTTTATTTCTTTAATTAATTAGAGCTATATTAATAGAGCTTTATCATTCCTTCCATTAGAATAATTAAACAAATTAACTATTTAAAATAAAGTAATTTTTTAATTAATATTTATGGGCATCAATTCTTCTTTACTAAGTCTTATAGGCAATACACCAATCCTTAAGCTAAACGCCTTTGATACAGGTAAATGTGAGTTATTTGTGAAGCTAGAATCACACAACCCTGGTGGATCTATTAAAGATAGGATTGGACTTTCTATAATTGAAGAGGCAGAAAAATCAGGCGAGCTAAAACCAGGCGGCACTATTATTGAAGCAACGGCTGGAAATACAGGTATAGGTCTTGCGATAGTTGCAGCCATCAAAGGATATAAAATAATTCTTGTTATTCCAGATAAAATGAGTAGAGAAAAAATTCTTCATTTAGAAGGTCTCGGTGCTGAAATTATTTTGACAAGATCAGATGTTCCAGAAGGGCATCCAGAATACTATCAAGACCTTGCAAGAAAAATTGTTTCTGAAACTCCAGGTGCTTTTTTAGCTAATCAATTCTCAAATCCTGCTAATCCCTTGGCGCACAGAACTACAACGGCTCCTGAAATATGGGAACAAATGGATGGAAAGATAGATGCAATGGTTGCTGGTGTCGGTTCTGGAGGCACTATAACGGGTCTGGCCGAATTCTTTAAAGAAAAAGATCCTAACATTCAAATGGTTGTCGCTGATCCGGAAGGATCGGTGGTTGCAGATGCTGTAAGAAAAGGGTCCTTTTCTTATGAAGGAGGCACGTGGCTGGTTGAAGGAGTGGGAGAAGATTTTATACCCGAAAACCTAAATCTAGAGTTACTGGATGATGCTGAAGTTGTAAGTGACAAAGAAGCATTTCAAACCCTGCAAGTTTTATTGCAAAAAGAAGGCATTTTAGGTGGTTCCTCAACCGGGACCCTGGTTGCAGGAGCAATCAAATGGTGCAAAAAGCAAGACACTCCCAAAAGAGTGGTTACTTTTATATGTGACACGGGAAATAAATATCTTTCAAAGGCATACAACAAGTCTTGGTTGCACGATAACCATCTCTTAGAAAATCAGGATAATGGCGACCTGTCGGATTTAATCAATAGAAGAGCGGACAAGGGAGATATGATTAGTGTTAGCCCAAGCGACTCCTTGTTGGTTGCATATAATCGCATGCGTGCTTCCGATATATCTCAAATACCTGTTTTAGATACAGAAGAGCTTGTGGGTGTTTTGGATGAAGAAGATCTGCTTTTTACGGTTAGCAATAATGAATCTGCTTTCTCAAGACCGGTGAGTGAATACATGGTAAAAGATCTGGATATATTGCTTATTGATGCCCCGGAATCTTCTCTTTTAGATATTCTTTCTCAAGGCAAGGTGGCTATTATTTATGATGAAGAAACTTTTATAGGATTCATAACCAAAGTTGATCTTATCAATTATTACCGAAATAAATTAAACAATAAATAGACTGATATGAAAGGCAATAAGAATACTGAAGGTTTTGAAACAAAGGCCATACATGCCGGTCAAGAGCCCGACCCTACGACAGGGGCTATCATGACCCCAATATCAGTGAGCTCAACTTATGTGCAGGAAAGTCCAGGAGTTCACAAAGGTTATGATTATTCAAGAAGCATCAATCCAACAAGAAAGGCCTTAGAGTCTTGTATTGCAGAACTAGAAGATGGCTTGGCAGGATTTGCTTTCTCTTCTGGAATGGCTGCTACTTCAACTGTTTTAGAGATTCTCAGCACAGGAGACCACGTCATTGCAATGGATGATCTTTACGGAGGAACCTATCGTTTATTTGAGAACGTAAGAAAACGCTCAGCTGGCCTTGAGTTTAGTTTCACTGACCTTAGTGATCTTTCAAACTTAGAGACTGTTCTTCAACCCAACACTAAAATGATTTGGGTAGAGTCTCCCACCAATCCTTTGCTCAAAATAGTTGATCTAAAGGCAGTGTCTGAGTTTGCAAAAGAACATGGAATAATTGCCGTTTGTGATAACACTTTTTGCTCTCCCTACGTCCAAAAACCCTTAGATATTGGTTTTGATATTGTGGTGCACTCGGCAACTAAGTATTTGAATGGTCATTCAGATGTAGTTGGTGGTATTGCGGTCTCTTCGGATAAAGATTTAGCAGAACAATTGGCTTACCTAACGAATGCCACAGGATCGATCATGAGTCCATTTGATAGTTTTCTGGTTCTTAGAAGTTTAAAGACTTTAGCAGTGAGGATGGAAAGGCATTGCGAAAATGCTGTAAAGATCGCCAATTTTCTTGAAGAGCACCCTGCCATTGATAAAGTTTACTACCCCGGATTGCCCAGTCACCCTCAGCACCAAATTGCCGTTAAGCAAATGTCTGGATTTGGTGGAATGATTAGTGTTGTGGTGAAAGGTGGACTTACAAATGCCATTTCTTTTCTAGAAAGAACAAAATTATTTTCTCTGGCTGAGAGTTTGGGGGGTGTTGAAAGCTTAATTGAGCACCCAGCCATTATGACTCATGCTTCTGTTCCCGAGGAAATTAGAAATGAAATAGGTGTTGTTGATGGATTAGTTCGTCTTTCAGTGGGGATAGAAACATTGGAAGATTTAGTAGCAGATTTAGATGCTGCTCTCAGTGATCTCTAGTTACGTGCCAGTTAACTGCTCTTGACGTTTTCTCAACCTGATCCTCTACTCCTAGCACAAGGGCAAAAAGAGCCATTCTTATACTTATACCGTTATCCGCTTGCCTAAATATTGCTAGATTAGGATTTTCATAAAGATCAGAGTCCAGCTCATTGGCATGTTTTCTAGAATCTCTTGGCAGCGGGTGCATAATTACAGTGTTGGGTTCACAGTTTGCGGTGTATATTTCCTTATTTAAACTCAAGAGGCCTTTGTATTTCTTGGCATCATCTTTATTCTTAAATCTTTCTTCTTGTACTCGCGTTACGTAGATAATATCAACGTCTTTTATTCCTTCTTCTAGGTTCTCAGTTTCCTCTAAGGTAACGTTCTTAGACTGCAACAGTTGTGTGTCTTTTTCTGGTAATCTCAGTTCTTCAGGAGAGATAAGTTTTATTTTAACATTGTCATACAAGGATAATATCTTGCATAAGGAATGGACAGCTCTTCCAAATTTTAGATCTCCTACTAAAGCTATTTTCAAACCATCTACTGTTTTGCTGTTCTGACTTAACTCTTTTTTTATGGTGTAAAGATCAAGAAGCGCCTGAGAAGGGTGCTCATTGGAACCATCACCACCATTTATGACCGGGACTCGACTCGATTCTGAAAATTTTCTCACCGACCCTTCATCAGGATGCCTTAAAACAATAATATCGCTGTACCCGCTTAACACCTGAGCCGTATCAGCTAAGGATTCTCCTTTGGCTAAAGAAGAGGACCCTGCTTCTGTTATCTCTCTTACAGAACCTCCAAGTAGATTAAATGAAGCACCAAAACTAATACGAGTCCGTGTGCTAGGTTCAAAGAACATATTGCCAAGAATGGCACCATCAAGAACTTTTGTTATTTTTTCTTTATTTGAATAGGGCTCTAGGCTTTCTGCAAGTGAGAATAGCTTTTCAACATCCGAACGTTCGAATTGATCTATTGAGAGTATATGGCTTCCGCTAAAATCCATAACAATAACTAAGCTTCACAAATACTATCTTAACATTATTGAAGGTTTTTTGGTTTTGATAAGAACAAGGGAGATGACCATGCTCTTTCTCCTACGGGCGCAAGACAATCATCTTCTGAATCAAAATCCTTACCACTTGCATAACAAGGTTTTATTTTAATGCAATTTCCTTCCTGATCGAGAGTGCATCTCAGCGGATCTCCACCAACAGCTAATGTAGGTTTTTGTACTGCTCTAGCATAATAAACAGCATCTCCTTGGTTGGCGTTATAAGTGTCATCGGTAAACTCAATTTCACAACCTTCTTTCGAGTCAGTGCAATTAAAGATTTTCCAAGGATCTTGTATTTGATCGGAAAATTTATCTGGGTTTGGAGTAGGAATAATTTTGATAATTTCTATTCTATCAACTAGGTTTCTTTCGCTTGAAGGGTTATAGCATTCATTAAGGCATAGTCTTGCTATTTCATTTTGATCGAGTGAAGTGTGCACATAGTCAGGGCAGCCTGGTTTTTGTTTAAAGGAACCTACGGCTTTTACTTGGAATATTGGGTTGGTATTAATTTCCACCTCTTGACCCATGGGTACATTACCCAGTTTTGGGTGTTTGAGATTAAACCAAAGCAGAATTCTTTCACCTGAGGTGGCATAAACTTCTCTTTCATAGAGAGAATCAAAGATTTTATCCCTGTTTAAAGAGTCAGCATGAACGGCAACCAGACCACCTGTGGAGTAGAAGGATGCACCGCGTTCTGGTGGCAACAACCAAGTTAAGTTATCTTTAGCTCCCCACGAGTCTCCCATGGCTTTTTTTGCAAACTCTTTATAACCGGAACCAGCTCTCGCTTTATGATTATCAGTCGAACCTATAAGACCCATTTTAAAACGGTTTGATTTTCCTTCAGAAATTATTTCAGAAGCTAAAGCAACTTGGGCGGTCATTCCAGGTCTGTAGTTGTATGCCGGTAAGAATTCGTTTTGAAGTTGGCCGCATTGCAACCAGTCTTCAGGTTTAGACCCTTCTACTATTCCAAATCTTCCGGCATCTTTTATTTGATCAACAAACTCTTGTCTTGTTTCTTGAGCAATTTTCTCGCAATTCAGACTTTCATTACTTAAACATTGTTTTTTGGCTATTTCACCTGCTCTCCAACAACAAGGTTCAAATTCTTCTGTAGGTTTAGGGCATAAATTCTGACCATTTTGGCTTTGAGTCACATGCTTTATATTCTTGTAAACTTCTGAATTTCCATGACCTGAATAAACTTCAAAAAGTCTTTGTTTCTGAGGGTCATGTTGTTCTAGAAGTTGTGAACTTATTGTAGAGTTTGCAGGAGCATGGATTCCCCAAGCTGTTCCGTGTGGTATGACTAATGCATCCAAGCTCAGTTCATCAAGCCTATCAAATAATTCTCTAGGAGTGGATGCTTCTTCTTTACATTCTAACCCTTCAAATTTATCGCCATTAATACTTGAACAAAATGGAACAGAGTATGTTTCATCTCTGTATTTTAAGAAGTCAAAGTCTATTTTCTCAGGTGGAAAGTCAGCCAACAGTAACAATGAAGGGATTATAGGACTCTGAAGAATCATATCCATTCCACCTAGGCCTGCTCCGATTGGAGCCTTCGGCAAATTGTCTAGATTCCTCAGAATTATATTCTTATGACCGTAATGTTTATCCGGGTCTCCTGCTTCCCCTACCATTTGAGTCCATTCCCATCCTGCAAAAGCAATTAGGTCTGTATCGGTATTTGACGAGACCGCATTGCAATTTTTTGTTGCCTCAATAGTTTGATCCCACATGTTCTGCGTTATTCCCTCCGCATGATCCGTTATTGAAAAGAAATCTAAAGCAGAACAAAATCTAGCGAAGTTGCATGCATCTGCCGGAGGATGTGCTCCCTCTCCTTGCAGAAGTGGCAGGCTAAAGAAAAATGCATCTTGAGAAAAGGTTGTATGAACATGCAAGTCCCCAAAGAATATTTGTTTATCCGTTGAATTTTGGCTACTTAGAGGTCTGGGATCAGAAACTATTTCTCCATCCGAAGGTAAATTTCCAAAAAGACCTTTTGCAGAGACGCCGTATAAGATTGCTATTAAAGCTAAGAAAACCAACAAGTATTTAATTATTCTCATCAGATTAATTTAAACCACTTCCTCTGACACTAATCCATTCATTCGTAGGGCTGTCTAATTGGCCATATTCAGTCCCTGTTTCAGCAAAATGGAACACAACAGCAGTTCTCTTTGATTTTGATTCATTATCATAGGATTTATGCATGAGGAAACTGTGAAATAGTAAAAGGTCTCCTGTTTCTAGTGTAACAGGGGTTTGATTTTTAAAATCTTGATCTTTTATTTCTGTGTAACCATAGTTTGAACCTTCTCTGTCATCTGGAACATGCTCATGAAGATGTTCTTTGTGTGAACCGGGTAATATTACGAGACAGCCATTTTCAATAGTAGCAGGACTTGTTGCAACCCAAGCACCAACTTGCGGATGTCTATCGAAAGGGAAGTAAGAAGAATCTTGATGCCAAGGCTGTCCCCATGCTCCAGGATTCTTAAAAATATATTGGCTCAAGAAGCAGTCTATGTTTTCTCCAAGAATGTCTTCTAAGAGATCCAATAACCTTTTATTTTTTATAAAATCGTTAAAAATTCCCTTTCCGTGTAGCCTAAAAATTTTAGACATCTCATCATGAATAGTTTTAGCTTCAGGGTTTGGTTTCATTTCTCTGATGCCTATATAGCCATCTTTTTCGTACGCATGACTGAAAGGGTCTTCAGGGCATACCATTGTGTTAATTATATCTTTTACGGCTGAATTCATTTCAGAGCAGGAGTTTTGAGGGTAAAAGTTTTTTAATAAAATAAACCCATTATTGTTCCACGAATTTTTTTGTTTTTCTGATAAGAATTTAGGTTCTTTAATGATCTTAGAAGAAATCTCACCTCTTTGCTGATTAACTTTAGAGGAGAATTCTTTTTTAGCTGTTTCTGTTATGTCTTCTCTATCCATGACTGAATTTTCTTTTGTTAAGAACTCTAATCATATATAAAAAATTATTAATGTTCTTTAAATGTTATATCAACTTAGCTTTACTCAGAAATTTTTCCTAATGAGGTTCTTTTTTTATGGTGAAATAACATTTTATTTGAGAAAATAAGACTGGTAATAAATAGGGAGAAGATATGGCGACTTTTATAGATTTAAAGAATCAATTGGAATCATCGTTTGATGCTAGTGGAGCAGATGGTATTGAGGCAATCATACAAATAAATATAGAAGACTTAACTAATTTTTATATAGATATAAAAGACGGAGCACTAAATGTAGAAGAAGGTGATCATTCTGATTCAACTCTCACTTTAACCTTTGACAGTCAAGAAACTATGGAAAAGGTCTTTTCAGGTGACCAGACCGCTGCAATGGGAGCTTTCATGCAAGGCAAGGTTAAGTTCTCTGGAGATATGTCTATAGGACAGAAACTAGGTTCTGTTTTTAAACCCCCAGAGTAAAGTAGTTTTTTTTGGAAATTAGCTACTGTACTTTACTGAACAGCCGTAAGGTTTGGTTGCAGAGTCAGTAATCTTCTTTCCTTTTTTGAGTTCATCTAAGGCTGAAAGAATGTAATTTTTTGCCTCAGACAGATCTTTGAACATGAAGCCTCTTCCCCCTGCATCATCTATAGCTCCCTGGTATTTTAATATCCCAAATTTATCAATTAGATACATGTGAGGTGTGGTCTTTGCGCCGTATGATTTGCCAACTAAACCCTTAGAATCTAGCAAAACATGACTTGGAACAGCGCTTCTTAATTTAGTTAGTTCATTGGCCTCTCGGTCACCTACAAAACCTTGAGTGCCAGGAGCAGATGAAATAATACTGAGCCATATAACGTTAGCTTTTTTAGCTTCAGCTTGTGTGTTTTGCATGTTTTTAGTCTTGTAGTGTTTTGCTACGAAAGGACACCCATGATTTGTCCACTCTAAGATGACGGTCTGTCCTTTAAATTCAGATAAACTTACTTCCTCTCCGTAAGAGTTAAGTAAATTAAAATCCGGAGCTATTTGCTCTGTCTGAACATTGGCATGGGAAAATTGAAAGAAAATTAATATAAATAATGTAAGGAAATACTGCATTTAATAAACCTATTTAATCTCATTAATATAGCTTAAAAGTATATCTTCTGTCAGTAATTCAGGCAGTATAGTTGGAACTCCTTCTGGAGAAAATAATAAATATAATGGAACTCCCGTTCTACCATATTCAGCAAGTTTATCAGCTATAACTGCATCTTTTCTTGTCCAGTCAGCCTTTAAGTAGACAATATTTTTTGATCTTAAAGCATTCTTAACCGACGTCTGGTTTAAGACAATAGCTTCATTTACTTTACAAGTTACGCACCAATCAGCAGTAAAGTTTAGAAAGACTGGTTGATCTTTAGCTAGTAATTCTTCTAAAAGTTCTGGTGTATAGCTATCTACACCTGAAGAACTGTCGTCTGTCGTGTTTTCATAGTCAGTGGGGGCAAGCCATAAAGCAAAACCAAGTAATAAAGTTGCTATAGAGACAGCAACCCACTTTGTAAAACCTTCCGAAGATTGATTCTTATCTAATAGCCATAAACTAAGAGCAATTAACAAAGCACCAAGCAAAACCATTAAAACGGTATCTGTTTCTACTTGCCCACTTAAGACCCAAGTTAGCCATAAAGCCGAACCCCACATAGGGAAAGCCATAAATTGTTTCATAGTTTCCATCCAGGCTCCTGGCTTTGGAAGCACTCTTAGTAAAGATGGATAAAAACTAAGAAGAAGGTAGGGTGCAGCAAAACCCATACCCAAACTTATAAAAATTGCTACCGTTGAAAAACCTGGTTGAAGTAAAGCTATTCCAACCGCGGAACCCATAAAAGGAGCTGTGCACGGAGAGGCCACGATTACTGCTAGAACACCCGTCAGAAATGAGCCAGTAATGTCACTGTATCCTTGGGTAAAATTACCTAACTGCGCAAGTTGGCCACCCAGGATAAGGTTGCTCATGAAGGTAATACCTATTGCCACAAAGAGGTAGATTAAAAGTGTAACCATTAATGGAGATTGAAGTTGATAACCCCACCCTATGGATTCTCCTCCTGATTTTAACAGCAGCAGCAGACCAGCAATAGACAAAAAGGTGACCAATACCCCGGCAGAGAAGGACAATCCGTGCTGAATCATTTTTCTGCTTGAGCCTTCGCTTTGTTCTACGAAACTCAATATTTTTATTGAAAGAATAGGGAATACGCAAGGCATAACGTTTAAAATTAAGCCACCTATAAATGCAAACAAGATTGTGAATACAAGGTCCTTTAAAGAAAGAGTTTCAGCTTGTCGTTCGTTATCTAAATTTAAACTTATATTAAAGAATTGCTTTGAATTTTGCCCATTCAATAAGAGCACTCCAGCAAATTCTTGAAGTTGTAAATTTACTTCAGAGTTAGGAATTTGAAGACTGAGGCTGTTGTTATTGATTTCTGATATTTGTTTTTTGCTATAGCTACTTAGGCCGTATTCTTCAGGAAAAAAGTAAGCTGAATTAATCGATGTGTTATCTTTAAGTTCCATCTGTAGGTAGTAACTATTATCCAAGACTTCCACACGGTGTTTATTTAGCAGATTCGTTGGCAAGTCCAACAAGATATTTGATAGTTGGTTTGCAAATGAAGTATCTCTTTTGTCACCACCTTTAATAGTTAAATCTAGATTAGCTTCTTGAGGCACACAGATATCTTTACAAGTGTACCAGGAGACTTGTGCTTCTAAGATTGCTGGAAATACAGCAGTTTCTGAAGCGTTGATGTTCGTTAATAGTGTTATTTTATCTTCATATCCAAAGGTCATTAAGGGTTCAACAGGTATGGTTTCCGGTCCAGGCCATAAGATTTCAGAAGCCTTGATTCCTTCTGGCAAACTCCAGGTTATTGAAGCACCTTCCCCTGCATCTCCTGGATTTTTCCAATAGGTGTGCCATCCGGGATTTAGTTTAAGTTGCAAACCTACGAGAAGTTCATCTCCCGCGTTCATGGTCTTAGACTCGGAAATTATTTCAATTGTTGAGTCGCTAGCTTTAAAAAAAGGATCTGACCATAAAGAAAAGCTTGCCGTACTCAGTAAAATTAAGAAAAAACTTAACTTTACCGATAAACTCTTATAAGCTTTTTTAGAAATTATATTTACCATTTATGCATCAGGATTTAATAAAACACTTTAGAGAAAAGGGTTTCGTAACTATTCCCAGTGTTCTTGAAGATTTAGAGGTGGAATTTTACAGAGAACTGTTAAAAGATGCTATAAAAGAGAGAAAACAATTAGATAATAGACAATTGTCAGAGAAATCCCTTTATGAACAATCGTTTATTCAGTGTCAAAATTTATGGGAAGATTTTAAAGATATTAGAGAATTAACTTTTGATCAAAGGATTGCCGGTATTGCAGCCAAGCTTTTAGGTGTTGATAGATTAAGAATTTGGCACGATCAAGCTCTAATCAAAGAAAGTGGAGGCAGAGAAACTGATACTCATCACGATGCATCTTACTGGCCTATAAAAGAAACTAATACCATTACAGCTTGGATTCCGATGGTTTCAATTTCTGAACGCAATGGTCATATGGGGTTTTTCTCAGGTACTCATAAAGTTAAAGAAAAAAGATTTATAAATATATTTAAAGGAAAAGTAGGTCAAGAAGAATTAGACAAGTTACCTCAGTTAAAGGGCTTAAGACCAGAATATGTAGATCTAAAACCAGGAGATATTTCTTTTCATCACGGTCTAACTTTTCATAATGCAAAGCCAAATCTGAGTTCGGAGGATAGGCCGGTTTATACCATCATTTATTTTGCTGATGGCTCTACTAGGGGCAGTGATCAGTTTCACTTTAGTGTTGATAGGGCGTCAATTGGCGTGGGAGAAGTTATAAAAAGTGATGTCACACCTTTAGCATTCCCTATTGAAAAACCGCCCAATAGACCTAAAGAGCCCATCTCAGATGAATTTATATTTCCTAAATCTTTAGGGTTACTTCCAAAGAATTAATTTTCTTCTTAGAAGGTATTATCTAGAATGGGTTTGACCAGTGAAGTCCAAATTTTGTAACCCTTGGCATTCATATGCAGCCCATCTTCTACAAACATAGAAGCATCTGGTTTGTTTTCGGTAAGCATAGGACCCCAAACATCTATGAACTGTATATTATTATTTTCATTAGAAAGTTGAGCTATTTTTTGATTAAACTCTTGTTCTTCATCTTTAAGATAGGCTCTTGCTACCGAAGGCTTGATACCTATAAAAAAGATTTTGGTTTCAGGAAGTTGCTGTTGAACTTTTTCGTAGAATATTAAGAAATCTTTATAAACTTCCTCAGGCGTTTTTAAGGCAGCAATATCATTAGTTCCACAAAAAAATACTATACCTTTAGGGTCGTAAGCGTAAACAATTTGATCAAAGTGATTATTAACATGTGAAATATGTGCCCCCCCAAAACCTCTGTTTAGAACGGGAAGAGGGCTCATATCTTGTTTAAGAGTTTTCCAAAATCTTATACTTGAGCTTCCAACAAATAAAATAGGGTTCTCGGCATGTTCAGTAAACTTATCAATCTCTAAAAACTTGTTTATTTGCTCTTCATAAAAGTTAGGGCTTCCCCATTCTAATAAGTAAGCAGCCGTTTTCTTTATTTCAATGTCAGTATATTCAGTACCATTTTTTTCTGCTTGAACGAGTATTCTTTCTTCAATTTCAGTAAGTTCTTGTGAACAAGAATTCATGATTAGCATTGCCAATAAAGATAAGAAAAAAGACTGTAGAGATTTAAGTTTAAGCATTGCCAAATTCCGGACTAACCATTTGAATATTAAAACCTAAAAGTTTAGAGACAGCATTTATTTGATCTGCAGGTTTAGTTTTAAAAATAATATTAAAATCCCCCGGTATGGTTATCCAAGCATTTTCAGAGAGTTCTTGATCTAGTTGACCACCAATCCATCCTGAATATCCTAATGTAATTAAATATTCTTTGGGAGTTTTGTTCTTAGCGATATCTTCAAGAGTATCTTTTGAAGTTGAAA
Organism: Gammaproteobacteria bacterium; assembly: GCA_015660645.1. GTDB lineage: Bacteria > Pseudomonadota > Gammaproteobacteria > Magnimaribacterales > Magnimaribacteraceae > CAJJAM01. Next base: position 16,244 of record DQKS01000058.1, on the reverse strand, counting down.
GACTAACATCTTTTGTTATTTTTAAAGTAGATTCCCATTCTTTTTCGCTGGAATGAAGTACAAATACTGATCCCGGATTAACAGGTCCTCCTATTAACAGGTGTTTTGGAGATAAGAGGTTTTGGGTATCTAAACCAACTCCTTTTAATAGGTTGTCAGTCTTTAAATCAATTTGCCTATTGATAATTACACCTATAGCTCCTTCCTGACTATGTTCACAAATGAAGATTAAACTATTTGTAAAATAAGAGGGTTCTCTCTCACTAGGAGAAAAGAAAAGGAGCTTTCCAATCAATGATAAATTTTTTTCTTCCACACACTTACTTTATATATTATTAAGATTATATCTATCAAGAAAATAGAAAGATGAAATAACGTAAATATGTTTAATCTTACTATTGTCAAAGTAGATTAGTTTTTGGTTAAATAGTGATGAAAATTTTAATCTCGAATAAATAGTATGTTATTAATTCTTAGATAAAGGAGAAAAAATGTCTAAACATCAAGCATTAGATACCCTTGGAAGATCTGGCAATCCAATAATTAGATCTGCAGCTTTCCAAGACAAGGTTTCAGCTAATGAGGAGAGAATGTCTTTAGAAGGAGCAGTAAATAAGACTGGCATTCTTCTTTTCTTAACTGTATTGGCTGCAGCATTTAGTTGGAATTTTCAGGGACCTTTTATGGCTATTATTTCTTCACTTGGAACTCTTGTAGCTTTAATATCTGGAATAATGACTTTTGGATTTTATTTCTTTTTTGTTGGTTGGTTAGTTGAGCCCCGTCCTTACAATGCCCCTAGGACAGCTCCCATTTATGCCATTGGCATGGGTTTATTCATTGGATTAATCTCCCAACAAGCTGAAAATATGTATCCTGGAATAGTTATTCAGGCGGTATCATTAACTTTCTTTGTAGCAGCCTCTCTTTTGCTAGCTTATAAAACTGGTGTTATTAAACCAAATCAGAATTTATTGCTTATGATTTTCGCAGCTACTATGGGTATATTTTTGACGTATATAGCTAATCTTGTTTATTTTTTAATTACTGGAAATAATTTCTTTGTTTTAACTGATAATGGAACTGTAGGTATATTGGTTAGTTTATTCATTATTGGTATAGCAGCTTTAAATCTAGTGCTGGATTTCGATATTATTGAGCAAGCAGACGAGCAAGGAGCTCCTAAATATATGGAATGGTTCGGTGCTATGGCTCTAATGGCTACTCTTATATGGCTTTATATAGAAATTCTTAGGCTATTAATGAAGTTAAGAAGTAGATAGTCATGTCATATTTAACAATATTTTTAGGAATACTAGGGCTGTTGTCAGCCTTTGTATTTTTTTATTTTCTTAAATTTAAGGCCTCAACTAAACAGACTGAAAGAGGAGATAGGATTAAATGGAGTAAATACATTCCCTACAGAGATAAGACTTCTAGAGAAGATTTAAAAAAGGAATCTCAAGATGCAACATTTAAAGATGATTAAAGTTTTCGAAATTAACCCATAGCTTCTACGAAAAGTTTTTCCCACTCAACCTGTGTAGGAAGCCTTGGAGTAGTCGCATTGCTTGGATCTGTCATAGAGTGCTCCGCTAGTCCTGGAATCATATCTTCCGTGACGCCCATTTCGGTTAAATTATTAGGAAGACCAATTGTTTGATTTAGTTCTTCAATAAAATCTGGAAGGTCGGTTGATTCTGGAACTCCCATGGCTCTTGCTATACGAGAATACTTATCTCCAACATGATCATGGTTGAACCTTAATATAGTCGGTAGAATAACACCATTTAGTGTGCCATGATGCAGTTTAAGATTCTTATCAGCACCGAGAGCATGACTCATTGAATGAACTGCTCCGAGTCCTTTTGAGAATGCCAGTGCTCCTTCTGTAGAAGCCATCATCATATTCCATCTAGCTTTTTTATTTGAACCATCTTGCACGGCTTTAATGAGGTTATTTTCTCTAATAACTCTCTCTATCCCATCAAGACCGACTGCTTCTGCTGGAGGGTCTATGCTGGGAGATAGTACTGCTTCCACGCAATGTGTAAGTGCGTCCATTCCAGCTCCAGCCGTTAAAACAGCCGGTAGTCCGATAGTGAGGTCAGGATCGCAAATAGCCGCATTTGGTACTAAATAAGAACTGGCAAGTATTAATTTTCTTCCATCTCGCATAACTATAACGGAGCCAGCGGAGACTTCACTGCCGGTACCTGAAGTTGTTGGTATGGCAATCATAGGCGCGGTTTCAGATATCTTCATTAGACCACCCTCATTTAAAGAGTAGTCCACAACAAAGCCTTCATGATTAGCCATCAAAGCTACGGCCTTTCCAAGATCTATGCTTGATCCACCACCAAAACCTATAACGCCGTCACAACCTTCAGATTTGTATTTTTCTAAAGCAATCTCTACCGCTTCTTCTGTTGGATTTTCCGGCGTCTGATCAAATATGACAGGCGTGTATTGATTAGAAATATTATTTCTAATCAAGTCTACCATTCCAATATCTAATAGGCCTTGGTCAGTACATATTAAGGGCTTTGATATGTTTAAATTTCTTAAAACTTCTGAGATATGTTCTAAGGCGCCGTGATCAAAGTAAGGTCTATTTGAATAATTAAGTTGAGGCATTTTATATCTCCCATATAAAAGTAAGATATTTTAAAACAAAGGTTATCTATCTACTATTATCTATTAGAATGTCATTACTTTCATGATTACACATAATTTATTTTTCGGTAAAGAGAATGCTCTTAGATAACTCAAAGGCTATTAGATTAAAGATTATGGATTATTTATCTAGAAGGGAGCATTCTGCTAAAGAAATTCGAAGAAAATTATCTAGAAAAATAGAATCGTCTGATATTTTAGAGGTTGAGATTAAGAAATTGCAAGATGAAGGGCTTCTGAGTGATGAAAGGTTTGCCGAAAGCTATATGCACAGTAGGAAAAGAAAAGGTTTCGGTCCTCTTCGTATAAAGATGGAACTTAGAGAGAGAGGTATAAATGATTCAATTGTTCAAAACCTTCTTCATTCAGAAGATTGGTCTGTTCTTGCTCATGCCAGTCTAGTAAAAAAAACTGCAGGTATATTGCCAATTGAAAGGGATAAAATACTTAAATTAAAACGTTTTTTGAACTATAGAGGTTTTGATTTTTCTGATATTGATAAGGCTTTTTCTTTAATTAAAAAATGAAGGTATGAGATTAGAGAATAATGCCTATAATCACTCTTATAAATTAATATGAGTTATCAAGTTCTAGCGAGAAAATGGAGACCGACTGATTTTTCTGAAGTAGTGGGTCAAGAGCATGTTGTAAAGGCATTATCTAATGCCCTGGACCAAAATAAAATACATCAGGCGTATGTATTAAGTGGCACTCGAGGTGTAGGAAAAACTACTATTGCACGTATTCTATCTAAAAGCTTAAACTGTGAAAAAGGTCTTGATTCAAAGCCTTGCCACGAATGTCCAACTTGTATTTCTATTTCAGAAGGAAGTTTTATGGATTTTCAAGAAATAGACGCAGCATCAAGTAGAGGTGTAGATGATACAAAACAGCTATTAGAAACCGTAATGTATATGCCTAGTTCTTCGCGTTACAAAGTTTATTTATTGGATGAAGTTCACATGCTCTCCCCGCAAAGTTTTAATATGTTATTGAAGACCCTTGAAGAACCACCAGAGCATGTAATTTTTATATTAGCTACAACCTTGCCTGAAAAAATTCCAGCTACAGTACTTTCAAGATGTTTGCAGTTTAATTTAAAGAACTTAACCCCAACGCAACTGAGCGGTAGGTTAAGAGTTATTCTTAAAGACGAAGGAATTTCTTTTGATGAAGGAAGTATTTCTCAAATAACAAGAGCTGGTAGAGGCAGTTTAAGAGATTGTTTAACTATTACAGACCAGGCAATTGCATACTGCAATAGTGAGCTTACTGATTCTAGAATTTCTGAAATGTTAGGCACGCTCACCTTCGATCATGTCAATGAGTTGTTAAATTCAATAGTTTCTCATGATGCGAAAGCGTTATTGGAGCAATTAAATGAAATAAGCCAGTTAAGTATAGATTATCTAAGATTAATGGATCTTCTCTTAGAAACAATTCAGTATTTAGCAATAGCACAAATATCTCCAGAAAGTCTCTTAGATATAGACGCAAGAAAAGAAGAAATAATCTTATTGTCAAATTTACTTACTTTGGAAGAAGTGCAGATACTCTACCAAATTGGTTTACTTGCAAAGAGAGATATGGATCTTGCTCCGAATATAGCTAGCGGTTTTGAAATGGCTTTATTAAGAATGTTAGCGTTTGTACCTAAAAATAAAGAAATAGATATTCCTAAAAAAAAACCCAATAAATCTATAACCGCAAGCAAAGAACAGGTCGAAGAGAGCCTTGCTACAGATCTGGAAGATAAATCTGCATTTAAAAACCATAGAATTAAAAAAGACATGGAATCCAAGGAGACGAATTTACTAAATCCTGAACCTGAATTGGTTAAAGAAGACTCTCCGGAGAACGAATCTAGTATTGTTAATATTAAGTTAGATAGGTCTAGTTGGAACGATACCTTTAAGTTATTAGATCTAGATCTTGGTACAAAACAACTTGCTTCCCATTGTTCTTTTGTAAGAACAGATGATTCAATAATCTACCTCTCTATGCCAGAAGAGAAGCTTGACCTGTTTAGTGGTAAACACAGGCAGAGATTACAAGAAAGCGTCTCTAATTTTTTAGGGTCCGAATGTAATTTATTTTTTGAATCAGGTGAGGGTCCTCACATTTCACCTAATACCATAAAGACTGCTGAAAGAAATAAGATTAAGAATGATGCGGAGAAAGCAATTAAGGAAGATCCAAATGTAAAAATACTATTAGACTCGTTAGGTGGAAAAGTGGTTGATTCTTCAATAGAACCGTGGAACTCTGAATGAGTAAAGTAAGTCCTCTCGTAGATGGTTTAATTGAATCTATTCAATGCTTGCCAGGGGTTGGTCCAAAATCAGCCCAGAGAATGGTTCTACACCTATTAGAAAGAGAAAGAGAAGGGGGCAAGATATTATCGGAGGCTCTTCGCCTGGCACTAGACTCCGTTGGACAATGCCAAAAATGCAGAATATTTTCCGAAGATAATCTTTGCTCAATTTGTAAGAATGAGAAAAGAGATAAAGAAGTTATCTGTGTAGTAGAGTCAGTTGCAGATGTCTTTGCCATAGAGCAAAGCAATCAATTTAGAGGAAGATACTTTATCTTACACGGACATCTTTCTCCTATAGATGACATTGGCCCCGAACAATTAGGTTTGAACCAATTATTCTTATTGGTCAGGTCAGGAGAAATTAGCGAGATGATTTTGGCGACTAATTCAACATTAGAGGGAGAAGCAACGGCTCATTTTATTTATGATGCTTTAAAAGATGTAGAGAATCTAGATTTAACAAAATTGGCCCAAGGCGTACCTCTTGGAGGGGAATTGGAATATGTTGATAGGGGAACAATAATGCATGCTTTTAGTGGTAGAGTGAATTTAAAAGAGACGATTTAGGAAATGGTATTTATAGGAATACTATTAGCAACCGTATGTAATTTTACTATAGGTTTTTTGGGTTACACCATAGCTATAAACTCAGTTTTTTTGGTCAACACTTTCCAATTAGTAGGGAGTGAAATAACACGCACTGAATATATCTATAGTTTTTTCTTGAAGTTCTTGGTTATCCTTGTTCTTACTTGGATCTTAAATAAGGTAATGCCGTTATTGGATAAACCAAGGAAAAGAATATTATTTATTTATCTCATAGGAACTATTTTTGCGATTTATAACCAAATAGATGTATTTTGGTCTTCTTTAGATGTTACCTGGAGTTTAATGTTAATAGGAGCTGAATCTTTAAATTGGCTTGCAACTGGTATTGTCCTATCAATGTTTATTAAACCTAAGCATTTAGGTGCTTTATAGCTCTTCCCTGAACAAATCAATAGCAGCCTGACTCATGGCTGTTATGCCAGTATTAATTGTTGGCTCTGCGTCAGGCAAAAATAAGTCGGAGTGCAACGAGGGGAGGGGTATATTTTCTTTCTTAGATTCCTCAAAAACATCTTTATTCACTGCTCCAAGCCAAAATATAGCGGTAGGAATGATTGGCTCATCTCTTCCAAACATTCCAAAATCTTCTCCTCCCATAACTGGAGAAGTTTTGAAAATATTTTCAGAGCCGATAGATTTTTTAAAACTAGATTCTAGTTTTTGAACTAAATCAGGATTATTAAATACAGCAGGAGTATATTCATTTTTTAAAATTACTTCTGGGTAAAGATCTGGAGGTATTCCTGCTGAAATAGCCAAACCTCTTGTTAGTCTTTTGATAGAGCTAATGGTCTTACTCCTCACTTCATCCGTATAAGAGCGGAGAGTTAATTGAAGCCTTACTTCGTTTGGTATGATGTTATGTTTAGTACCGCCGTGTACAGAACCAACAGTTAAGACAGCCGGTTCTATAGGACCTATTTCTCTGCTAATTATGGTTTGGAGGCTGTTTATAATTTGGGCAGTTAAAACTATTGGGTCTTTAGTTTTATGAGGGTAAGCCCCATGGCCGCCAATTCCCTTAATTATTATATCTACAGAATCAACATTGGCCATAGCCCATCCAGGGAGGTATCCTATTTTGCCAGCTTGTATGTCAGCACTAACATGTAAGGCAAGGTTGTAGTCAGGTCTTGGCCATTTCTTAAAAAGACCATCTTTAATCATATTTCTTGCTCCACCACTTACCTCTTCAGCAGGTTGAAGAACTAATATTAAATCTCCTTGCCATTTTTCCTTATTTTTTGCCATATAGTTTGCGGTTCCCATAAGGACCGTCATGTGTATGTCATGACCACAGGCATGCATGGTAAAAACTTCTTGACCTACCTGATTAATGCTTTTTAATTTACTGGCATAACTGGCTCCGGTTTTTTCTTCTACGGGCAAGGCATCCATATCTGCTCTTATAAGTATCGTTTTTCCAATTCCATTTTTTAGATGGGCTACTACACCATATCCTCCTATACCCTCCGTTACCTCATATCCAAGCTCACGTAATAGTAAAGCCAGTTTTTTTGATGTTCTTTCCTCTTTATAGGAAAGTTCAGGGTTTGAATGAAGGTCTTTATACAGTTCCATCATGCTAAGATTTTCTTCACTCCACAAAGAAGAACTGATAATTAAGGCAAGTGATAATAAGAAATATTGAATTATTTTCATTACTTTTAAAAATTAGGTTTTTTTAACGGATACAGATAAGTATCATACCTTAAGTTTAAAATTTAAATATCTGGTTTTTTATGACAATAAAATCTGACAAGTGGATCAAGAGGATGGTTTCTGAAACAGGAATGATTGAGCCATTCGTATCAGAACAAGTTCGAACTGGAGAAAACGATACTAAGCTTATATCTTATGGCACTTCTTCATATGGATATGATGTCCGATGCTCTAATGAATTTAAGGTCTTTACTAACATTCATTCAGCTACGGTTGATCCAAAGCATTTTGATGAAAAAAGCTTTGTAGATGTTATAGGGGATGTTTGTGTGATTCCCCCTAACTCTTTTGCTTTAGCCAGAACAGTTGAGTATTTTCGTATTCCCAGAAATGTTCTAACTATTTGTCTTGGCAAATCTACTTATGCCCGTTGTGGAATAATAGTTAACGTAACACCCCTTGAACCTGAATGGGAAGGGCATGTAACTTTAGAATTTTCTAATACAACTAGTTTGCCAGCAAAGATCTATTCTAATGAAGGTGTTGCCCAAATGTTATTTCTTGAATCAGATGAAGTTTGCGAAGTTAGTTATAAAGACAGAGGTGGAAAGTACCAAGGTCAAAAAGGAGTAACCTTACCTAAGGCTTAATCTATTATTTTAAAAGTCTTAATTCTGATATCTGTTTTTCTTCCATCAACATTAAGAATTCTAATAACCGCAAACTCAAGTTCAGGAGCCAGCCAGAAAGTTTGAGATCGCTCACTTCCTTTAGGGAAAATTCTACCAACTTTGTAAGACAAGAATTCACCCATTGGAGTTTTGACGTTCTCAGTTCCTAATATTGTATAGCTTCTTTCTTTTACTTCTCCTTTCCAATAAACATTGTAAATAATTTCTGAAGGTAGGTTTTCTAGGTCCATATTTCTAAAATCAAATGTCAGTTGGAGTTGTGCTGTACTGGGTCCTAGAGTTTTATTTTTTAAAGATAATTTTCCTTCTTTTTTTCCTTCTTTAAAACTAACAGTTTTATTATCCCAATCAAACTGAGCTGTAGATTTTAATTTTTTGAAGAGAATCCTCTGAGTGAACGAGTAAGATGTTGGCTTGATTCCAGAGTTATCAAAGATAAACAGCTCTTCTTCTTTTCTTTGGACGATTCTTCCCCCATCCAAATAGCTCTTTAGTTTCCAATAGCCCTTTTCATTTTTAGTCACGGATATTTCCATTTCGCCTACGTCTGAAGTTAAGGTTGCTATAGAGCCTTTAAATTCAGTCAATTCTTGAGAAACGATATCAATAGTAGTAAGCAAAATCAGGAGAGTAATTATTTTTTTCATTTTTGAGTAACTTATTGTTTTCCTTTTATAAGTTTTAACTCTCCTTCCGCAAATCTTTGTATCACTTTAGGGTAGAGTTCGTGTTCTAATTCATGGATCTTATTTTCTAATATATTGATGTCATTAGATTCTACTTTTATGATTGACTGAGCACATATTTGTCCACCATCCAAAGTTTCATCCACAAAATGAATAGTTACACCGTGTTGATTATCTTGATTATCTATTACCTTTTGATGGGTGTTGAGACCGGGGTATTTGGGTAGCAAAGAAGGGTGTATGTTCATTAACTTTCCAAGGTAGGGCTTGATAAGAACAGGACTTAGAATCCTCATAAAACCAGCAAGAACAATAAGATCAATCTGGAAAGATTTAAGCGACTTAAGTATAGCGTTTTCAAATTTTTCTCGAGTTTCAAAATTCTGATGTTTGATAACAATGGTTGGAATATTGGCTTCTTTTGCTCTAACCAAACCGAAAGCTTCTTCTTTATTGCTTAAGACGCAGCAAATTTTTCCATCTATCTGACCATTATTAGTAGCGTTTATTATGGCTTGCAGGTTAGACCCATTACCTGAAATAAAGACAGCAAAAGAGAACATAGTTAATTAGTAATTAAATAAATTGAATATCAAGATCGTTTTTTTCTTTTTCTTGTACGTCGCCAATGATCTTAGCAATTTGACCATCTTTATTAAGCGAATCGAGAGCAACCTCTATTTCATCTTGATTCACAGCTATAACCATTCCTACTCCACAATTAAATGTATTTAACATATCTTCTTCATTAACTCCTTTAGAGTCTATCCATTCATATAAGTTCCTTGAAGGCCAATCCTCAAAGTCGAAGTCTATTAGAGCTTTATTACAAGGATTTAGCATTCTTGGTATATTTTCGTAGAATCCGCCACCTGTTATGTGAGCAATGGCAGAGATATCTATTTTTTCTTTTAAGAGAAGAATATCTTTAACATAAATACTAGTTGGTTTAAGCAGAATCTCTCCTAAAGAGAGACCATTAATTTTATCTTCTAAGTTTACTTCTCTTTCTTGGATAAGCTTTCTGATTAAAGAAAATCCATTAGAATGCAAGCCACTTGAAGAAATGCCTATCAACTTGTCTCCAGTTCTTGCTCCTTCTGATCCAATGACTTTTGTTTCATCGACAACACCAACTGCAAATCCAGCTAAGTCAAAACTGTCTTCAGGAAAACTATTAGGATGCTCCGCAGTTTCACCACCAACCAAAGAGCAATTAGAGATTGAGCATCCTTCGGCTATTCCTTTGATAACCTCACTGGCTATCTCAATTTTTAATTTATCCGTTACATAATAATCTAAGAACATCAAAGGTTCCGCTCCACAAGCAATAAGGTCATTAACGCACATGGCTACCAGATCAATACCTATAGTTTGGAATTGTTTCATGCTCCGAGCTATCTCAATTTTTGTTCCAACTCCATCGGTACATGTAACAAGCAGCGGATTTTCTATGTGCTTAGGCATTCTGCTTAGTGCTGAGAACGAACCTAGCCCAGATAGAATCTCAGGTCTTTTTGTTTTGGCAACATAAGGTTTTATTGCCTCTACAAGTTTGTGTCCGGCTTCGACATCAACGCCTGCATCTTTGTAATTTATTGGAGGATTATTGTCTTTAAATTTTGAAGTCATCGACTTAGGTGTGATTTTGCATTATTTTATCAACCTTCAGAGAAGAGTTCTGCTAGTTATTTATTAAATGCATAAATTTTTTTATATATTACTATTAATGTTCACCTTCAGTAATCAAATATTTACTGAAGAAACTTTTGGTTTAAAGGGTTCTTATGATGTTGGTGTTCATCTGAAAGGGTCTGATCAGGTCTCTATTAGTAATGGCATATCAGATGCTTTACGCATTTTAATAGTAAATATTTCTGGTTCTTCTAGCACATTGGATAACCTAAGCTCTAATAAGTTATTTAAGGATCCACAAAAATACGTGAGTGAATACAGATTAGAGAATGATGAAAAAGGGGTCTTGCGGGGTAATTTTTCTTTTAATGGTGGTCTAATTAGAGAAGCATTAATAGAAAACGACTTGCCTCTTTGGATAGGGAAGAGTTCAACAATATTGGTGTATTTGCCATGCCTTTCTGAAGAAAATAGTTCTTCAGTGCAAAATAAGATTTCAGATGAATCTTGTCGTAAAGCTAAACAAGAAATTAAAAATGTATCTTCAATTAGACTGTTTAATGTAGCTTTTCCTTCTATGGATTTGGTCGATTTAAATCTACTAGATATCTTGAATCCTTTATCTAATGATGCCTTTATAAAGAGGATTGCCAGAAGGTATAATTTAAGACATTGGCTGATGTGTTTTAATAGAGATGATTTTGGAATACTTTTAGATAAGTCGTATTGTATTAGTTCTGTAAGTAAAGGAGCTGATAAGCTTGAAGTAGCAACGAATAAGTTAATTAATTTTATTAATGATAGAACTCAATTACTTATTAATAATCAGATCGAGGCCACTATTCAAATAAAAATTAGAAATATTAAAGATCAAGAAACCTTAACAGAAGTATTAAACAATCTTGACAAAAATATTTTAGTTAAGAATCTTAATTTACTATCAATAGAAAATGATGACATTAACCTTTCAGTTCATATTTTAGGAACAAAACTAGATTTCAAAAGCATAATGATTGCTAGCAGAGAATTTGAATATTCACAGAGTGGTGAAGATAAAGAAAATCTGAATTTTATTTTTAAGAAAAGATCCTGATGATTTCAGCTTTACCTAATTTAATTACAACTATTCGTTTTTTACTAGTAATACCAGTTAGTATTTATATATATCAAGGCAATGATTTATTGGCCCTTATACTGTTTATTATTGCAGGATTGTCTGATGGCCTAGATGGCTTCTTAGCTAGGAAATATGATTGGATAAGTGAATTTGGTCAATTCGCAGATCCCCTGGCTGACAAATTTTTGATAATTGGTACTTTGCTTGCTTTAGCTTTTACAGAGAAGCTTCCATTGTGGTTTGTTTATACAATGTTAAGTAGAGATGGATTAATTTTAATAGGCTCTATGCTTTATTTATTACTTTTTGAATCTTCTGGAGCTCTGCCTAATAAATGGGGAAAACACTACACTGGTTGGACTATAGCTTTATTTATAATTATTTTATTAAGGGCTTCTTTTGAATTAATTCCTATCTACTTGGAGTGGCTAACCATGGCAGGAGTACTTCTTTATGTAACACTAAGTTTAACTTCTTATATAAGGAAGGAAGGCAAAGAAATCTTTAAGCAGATTCTATGACTAGTCCTAAAGATCCAAAACAATTATTTCTTGATATTAAATTAGATGAGTCCGTCAGTCTGGAAAACTTTATAAGATGTAATTCAACCGATATTGCTTTAAGCATCTTGAGTAACATAATGGAATCCTCTTCTATCTCAAACTCTTTTCTTCTTTGGGGCAGGTCAGGTGTAGGAAAAAGTTATTTGATGCATGCACTGAACAGAGATTTTTTAAGACAAAATTTGAATACGGTTTTTATTTCTCTTTCTGATCCTAGAATAAATGAACCAGCCATTCTCGAAGGGCTTGATCAAATGGATGCTGTGTTTATAGAAGATGTTAGTGAATTAAGAGATTTAGAAGATTGGGAAAGCGCTCTTTTTAATCTTATCAATCAAAGTCTTATTAATGAAACTAAACTAGTTTTCTCTTCAAACTGCGTTGCTCAGGATCTCGGGGTGACGCTGAAAGATCTGCGATCTAGGCTGTCAGCTTTTACAGCAGTTGAGATTCCAGAGATTACAGAAAAAGAGAAAATAGAAGCATTGCTGCAATCTGCCTCAAGAAAGGGAATTGAACTTGAAGAGAAGACGGTTAAATATATATTAACTTATACGTCTAGGAATCTGTCAGACCTTCTTAGGTTGCTTTCAGAACTTGATGAATTTTCTTTGGAAAAGAAGAAGAAATTATCTCCTTCTTTAGTAAGAGAGCTCTTATCTCAGAGGTCTAGCAATCCTCGCATCTGACATAAATTCCTTTTGGGTCATTAAAGCTTTCCATCTCACTTAAAGCTTTTAGAGATTTTTTTACAAGAAAGTTTTCTTTAAAACTTTTAGGGATAATGCCTCCACTAATTGAAAAGATTGAACTTAAGAGTTCTTGTTTCCAGTCTAGCTCTTCAGCGGGATAATAGGTTCTGAAGTTATCAATCTCAGCTAATTCTGCAGCCCTATCTATGGCATCTTTTAGATTGCCAAGCTTATCTACCAAGCCTAGCTCTAGTGCTGTTTTTCCTGCCCAAACACGACCTTGTGCAATCTTATCAACTTGTTTTTTATCAATTCCTCTGGATTCGCTAACCAAACTAATAAATTGATCATATCCGTATTCAATTTCCGCTTGAATGATATTTGCTAACATCGGATCTAAGCTTTTAGTAGGATCAAAATCTGCATCTAGTTTGCCTGTTGAAACACCATCCGTATGGATACCGACATGATCCAAGCTCTTTTCAACACTAGGAATCATACCAAAAATTCCTATAGACCCTGTTATGGTGTTATGTGAGGCCCATATCTCATCAGCATTTGCTGAAATCCAATACCCACCAGAGGCAGCAACGTTGCTCATAGAGGCAACAACTTTTATTCCCTTTTCTTTAGCTTTGATTAATTCTTGTCTAATAATCTCAGAGGCAAAAACACCTCCCCCTCCAGAATCTACTCTTAAGACAATGGCTTTAACATTTTCGTCTTCATGAGCATCTTTAATTATTCTTGAAGTGGAATCGCCCCCTATAAGACCAGGAGGTTGTTCTCCATCCACAATGGTTCCTCTAGCAACAACAACAGCAATTCTATTTTCAGAGTCCTTTGCATCCTTTTCGCTTTGCAGTAATTGAAAATAGCTGCCCCCTGAAATTTGATTAAATGAATCACCTGATTCTGATTCGCCAAATAATTCAAGCAGATATTCGCGCTGTTCAATTCTACTTAGAAGCTTATCAACCATGCCATATTGAAAAAAGGCTTCGGCAGTCCCTTTGCCTGATTTTTTAACCAATTTATCGGTATTATCCACTAAGTATTGAATACCGTTGGGAGTTAAGGATCTATTTTCACTGACTATATCAACCCAAGATGACCACAAGACATCTAAATAAGCCAAGTTTGCTTCTTTAGCTGCTTCAGACATGTCATCTCTTAAATAGGGCTCTACAGCTGATTTAAAAGTTCCTACTCTAAAAATATTGAAGCTTATTTTTAGCTTATCTAAGAAAGATTTGTAATACATTTTACTTCTTCCAAATCCGTCAATAAGAATCCAACCTTCAGTATTCATTATTATTTCATCAGCAAAAGAAGCCAGGTAATATCCGCTTTCAGAATAGTCATCTCCAATAGCAATAATTCTTTTCCCTGAATCTTTAACTTTCTTCAATGCTACACCTACATCGTACAAAACGGCTTGTCCTGTTCCAGAGATATTATCAAGACGAAGGACTAAGTCTTTTACTCTTTCATCTTTGGAAGCCACTTCTAAAACTTCAAGTAAATCCCCTACGTAAAGTTCTGTTGGCTGTCCGCCTACAAGAAGGAAGTCAAGAGGGTCGGAAGCACTTGCTACTTGCTCAACAATAGGTCCATAGGGGTTTATCACAAGAGCTTTTCCTTCGGGATCTTCAAGGTTGCTCGAGAAAATTGATGAAAAGATGGAGAATATTGCAATAATTACCATCATCAGGAAGATACTATTCAATGTTAGAAAAAATAGATCTCCGGTAAACATCCAGCCCAAAGGGTTTTCTTTGAACCTCTGAAATCTTGTTTTATTCTCTTCCATTTTATTTCTCCTTAAAAATTAGGTGCTCACTATACTCATACCTAGATATTAATCTATAAGGTTAAGTACATTTTCTGGCGGTCGGCCCAAGATAGCCTTACTTCCTTTTATGACTATGGGTCGCTCTATGAGTCTAGGGTACTTAACCATACAATTAATTAATTCTTTATTGCTTAATGCATTGTTAGATAGGTTCTTTTTCTTATACTCTTCTTCACCTTTACGTAATAAATCCCTTGGTTCAATATTCAATTTAAGTAAAACTTCTTCAAGCATGTTGGGTGATAATTTTTCCTCTAGGTATAAAAAGATTTTTGGCTCATAACCTTTCTTAACCAATAGGGCTAAAGTTTGTCTTGATTTACTGCACCTAGGATTGTGATAGATGATAAAATTACTCATATTAATTAATATTTTAAACCCACTTTAACTTCTATGCTTAATTCTTTATTACATAATTTAGAAAGATCCGTTATTTCTTTAATAGTAATTTCATTTTTTATAGGGTGTAGTAAACCAGATTTTAATTTTGCTGACGGTTCTAACGGCAAACTTTCTGACCTAGAAGGAAGATGGTTGGTAGTAAATTATTGGGCCGATTGGTGCCCACCTTGTATAAAGGAGATGCCAGAATTAACTAGTTTTTACAACGATAATAAAGAAGAAGTTTTAGTACTTGCTTTTAATTTTGATGAATTAGAAGGGGAAGAGCTAGAAGAACAGATTATAAGGTTTAAAGTTAATATCCCAAGTCTTCTAACTAATCCTGGACTTCTCTTTGGCTGGGAAGCGCCTCCTAGCTTGCCTACAACTTATATCTTGGACAAAAAAGGAAAACTTAGAGAAACCTTGATTGGCCCACAGACGCAAGAAAGTTTAGAAGCTCTAATTAAAGGTTATCAAGAGAGTTATTAATTGTCTTTAAGAATAATTTAGGATCAACTGTAGTCCCCAGGATGGACACTTCCCAATGAAGGTGAGGACCAGTAACTCTTCCAGTTTTGCCTACCTTTCCTATTAAATCCCCGGTTTTTACTTTCATGTTTTTTTTTACAAGACTTTCTTGTAAATGAGAAAAACTGCTTATTAATCCATTTCCATGATCAATATAAACTATGTTTCCTCTGTAAAAAAACTCTTCACTAAATAGGACTAATCCATCAAGCGGCGCATAAACGTTAGTGCCTTCAGGTGCAGCAATATCCAGGCCTGTGTGTCTGTTCCTTGGATTGCCATTGATAAATCGTCTCACTCCAAATTCACTGCTTTCTATTCCTGAGGTAGGCATTACCATAGGTAATAGAGAATAGTTGGTTATTCTATTGATATTCTTAGCGGCTTTAATAATTGACGCTTCCATTCTAATTCGAGGGAGAATTTCTTTTGAGGGGTTAACCATATTGCTGTCAATTATGGTAATTCTTGACTCTCTATACTCTTTATCAATTAAAGGAATAGTTTTGATAGTTTTGTTATTTAGAACTATCTGTATTTTTGTTTCTTTAGAAGTAAGCGGAATAGGGGATATTAGGTTGATAGCTTTAAATTCTGAACGACATATGAACGGAGATTTTTGACCAATTTTAATGTCCTCTAAATTCTCATCATATAAAAGCTCATTTAATTGAATATTTAGAACTCCGCCAGGGTATGGAGAGTGCTGGGGGTACAGGCAATTGGAGCTATTAACTATGTTCATAGTAGAGCAAGAACACAGGAAGAGAAAAGCTATTAGAATATTATTTCTTATCCCCATCTTTTTATAAGACCTTGGTTTTAATT
>DQKS01000004.1 GCA_015660645.1 Gammaproteobacteria bacterium | reverse complement strand
GGACCACCACGTTGTACGTTAAAAATTACAGAAGGTACTTCAGCAAAATAAGCTAATCCGATAAATTCACTCATGAGCGATATTCCAGGTCCACTAGTAGCAGTAAATCCTCTTGCTCCATTCCAGTTTGCTCCAATAGTCATACCTATTGCAGCTAGTTCATCCTCAGCCTGAATAATGGCAAACTTATTTTTCTGACTTTCGTCTTCTTTACGAAGCTTCTCGCTATAATCACTAAAAGATTCAGCAAGAGATGTGGAAGGAGTAATTGGGTACCAAGCACAGAAGGTCGCTCCTCCATACACACAGCCTAAACCTGCCGCATCATTACCGCTAGTCAATATTAGTCCATCAGTTTTATTTGATTTGTTAACTTTTATTTCACATAAATCTTTAAAATTTTCTTCCGCGTAAGAGTAACCAATCTCTAAAGCTTTGATATTTGGCTCAATTAGTTTTTCCTTACCTTTAAATTGCTCGTTTATAAGAGATATGTAGATTTCTTTGTCCATATCAAGAATTGAAGCTAGAAGTCCTACGTAACCTAGATTCTTAAAAAGTAGTCTTTGCTTGGGGTTAGAAAATTCATTTACACAAAGTTGAGTTAAAGGAATCCCAAGTACGTTGATATCGTCTCTTCCAAAATCCCTTTTCCATGAAGAATCATAAATTAAATATCCTCCAGATTTTAATTCTTTGACGTCATCTCCATACGATTGTGGGTTCATAACGACAGATATATCTATCCCCTCTCTTCTCCCAAGATAACCTTTTTCATTAACTCTAACTTCAAACCAAGTTGGCAAGCCTTGAATATTAGAAGGAAAGATATTTTTTGGACTGACAGGAATACCTGAACGAAAGACTCCTTTGGCAAACATCTGATTAGCACTAGCAGAACCTGAGCCATTTACGTTTGCAAATTTAATAACAAAGTCATTCACAGATCTTATTTTATTCATGTGTAAACTTTAGCCTCCTCGTAAAGGAAATTCTGCATATCCCAAGCACCTGTTGGGCATCTTTCTGCACATAAGCCGCAGTGAAGACATACATCTTCATCTTTGATCATAACTCTAGCAGTTTGTTCAAGCTTATCTGAAACAAGAATATCTTGATTGACGTTAAGGGCTGGTATTCTTAGATTATTTCTTATTTCTTCCTCTGTTCCATTTGATAGGAAATTAATGCAATCTGTAGGACATATGTCAACGCAGGCATCACATTCAATACATAACTGTTCTGAGAATACTGTTTGCACATCACAATTAAGACATCTATTTGCTTCTTCTAATGCCATTTTTTCATCGAAACCTAATTCCACTTCCATCTTTAAGTCTTTAAGAGAAATTGATTTGTCTGCATGAGGAACCAAT
This sequence comes from Gammaproteobacteria bacterium, assembly GCA_015660645.1. Lineage (GTDB taxonomy): Bacteria > Pseudomonadota > Gammaproteobacteria > Magnimaribacterales > Magnimaribacteraceae > CAJJAM01. Next base: position 2,402 of record DQKS01000004.1, on the reverse strand, counting down.
AACCTCTTTACTTGAGATATGTCATTATCAAAGGACCATTCATGCACACCCATTTTTTGACTAACTAAGGTAGTCCCCGGCTCTGGTCTTTCATACAGGTCTCTTTCATTACAGAATTTGTCTATTGAAATTGCAGCTTGATGTCCGTGAGCAGCAGCCCAGATAATATTTTCAGGCCCCCATGCAGAATCCCCTCCAAAAAATACTTTTGTATTTGTAGATTGAAAAGTAATTTTATTTACAATCGGCATGTCCCACTCTCCAAATTCAATTCCTATATCTCTTTCAATCCATTCAAAAGCGTTGTCTTGTCCGATGGCTACAAGTACATCGTCACATTCAAAAATAACTGGATCTTCTCCAGTCGGAATTAAGGATCTTTTCCCCTTGTCATCAAATTTAGCTTCGACTCTCTCAAATTCCATACCTACTAATTTGTTATTCTGGATAATAAATTTCTTAGGTACATGGTTATCATGAATTGGTATATCTTCGTTCATTGCATCTTCAATTTCCCATTCAGATGCCTTCATTTGATCAAAAGGACTTCTTACAGTTACTTTTACATCATCAGCTCCAAGTCTTAAAGAGGTTCTACAGCAATCCATAGCCGTATTTCCTCCTCCAAGAACAATAACTTTCTTTCCAATAGATTTTGTATGTTCAAAAGCTATGCTAGTAAGCCAATCAATACCTATATGTATATTGCTTGCAGCTTCCTCTCTTCCTTCAATACTAATATCTCTTCCTTTAGGGGCGCCGGTTCCAACAAATATTGCATCAAAATCTTCTTTTAAAAGTTCTTTCATGCTTGTTATTTCTGAATTAAAACGAGTTTCTATACCAAGGTTTATGATTTGATCTACTTCCTCATTAAGAACCTCTTCAGGTAACCTGAAGGAAGGAATGTTAGTCCTCATAAGGCCTCCAGCTCTGTTATCCTTTTCAAAAAGAATGCATTTGTATCCTATGAGCATAAGATCTCTAGCAACAGTAAGTGATGCCGGACCTCCCCCTATTAGAGCTATTTTCTTTCCATTAGGTTTTGCTACAGAAGGCAATAAGTCAGAAATTTCATCTTTATAGTCATAAGTAACCCTTTTAAGTCGGCAAATTGCTACAGCCTTATCATGGGTTCTAGTTCTTCGACATGCTGGCTCGCAAGGCCTGTCACAAGTTCTTCCTAATATTCCTGGGAAGACATTTGATTCCCAATTCATCATATAAGCTTCGTTATAATTTCCTTGGGCAATTTGTCTTATATATTCAGGTACAGGAGTGTGAGCAGGGCATGCGTGCTGACAATCAACTACTTTGTGATAATACTGTGGGTTAGAAGTATCAGTTGGGGGCATAAAACTTTCTACGGGTGAATGGCTTAGTTTCTCAGCAGAAGTTGGATCTATTTGATTTTTAGCAGTTTCAATTTTATTTTTAAGGCTATCTACTACCTCCCATCGAAGCTCTTTAGCTTTTTCTAGGTCATGAGTTTTAAGAGATTGTCTTAAGTCATAGCCTAATTCATTCCTTAAAGTTCTTGGAACTGCTAATTTTACCCACCAAGTATTGTACCTTTTAAAAAGATATCTAGTATCCATACTATTTTTTCATTTAAGATAATTTAATTTCTGATCCCCGGCGTATGGTACACAAAAAAACCATATAAAAAAGCATTTAATACAATTATTAAAAATCAGACTTTAGTGATTACAAATTTGACAGGTACATGTACCTTTATTTATATTATATGTACCTATTCTTGACAAATCTAGTCAGGAATATAGAATATTAGTTATGCACCTAACTACAAAAGGAAAATATGCTGTAACAGCATTATTGGACCTTGCTTTAAATGAAACTAATGATTTTGTGCCGATTTCAGATCTTGCGGGTAGGCAATCAATTCCTGGCCCCTATCTTGAACAATTGTTTAGATATTTAAGAAAAGCTGATATTTTAATTTCCCATAGAGGACCAAGGGGAGGTTATAAGTTATCAAGGCCAAGAAATGAGATCAAAATTGGTCAAATAATTTCGGCTGTAGAAGATAGAATGGATGCAACGCAATGTTCTGGAGAAGGGAATTGTAGTGCTGGTTCTAAATGTTTAGCACATAATCTATGGACTGATTTAAATTATCAAGTTCAGTCATTTCTTATGGATAAATCTTTAGAAGATGTTTTGAAGAACGCAACTTATAAAGATGTAAATAAAAAACAAAAAAATTATAAGCTATTAATAGCAACAGGATAAATTAATGCAATTACCAATTTATTTCGATTATGCTTCAACTACTCCAGTAGATCTGAGAGTTGTTACAAAAATGCAAGAATGCCTTTCTCTTGATGGAAATTTTGGTAATCCTGCATCGCGATCCCATGCTTTTGGTTGGAAAGCAGAAG
>DQKS01000046.1 GCA_015660645.1 Gammaproteobacteria bacterium | reverse complement strand
GTTGAAGTTATACTTTTAAGCAAGAATTCATCCGATACAGGATTGCGAATTTTTAATTCTATTGAACATCATAATTTAGACATTAAAAGAGCTGTTTTCTGCAGCGGAGGCAGCCCGCATGCTTATGCAAAATCATTTGGAGCCCATTTATTTCTATCTACAGAATCTTCGGACTGTAAGTCTGCAATTAAAAGTGGAATTGCTTCCGCAAGGATTTTTCCGTCGTCAGCACCTTTATCGGAAGATAAGAAACTTAAAGTAGCTTTTGATGGTGATTCAGTAATCTTTTCCGAAGAGTCACAATTTATTTATGATAAGCATGGAATAAAAGCATTTGAAAAGAACGAGAAGAATTTAGCTAAACTACCTCTAACGGGAGGGCCTTTTAAATCATTTTTATTTGAGTTACATAAATTACAAAAAAAATTTCCCCCCTCTGACTGCCCCATAAAGATTGCTCTTGTTACTGCAAGATCTGCACCTACTCACGAAAGAGTTATACGAACTTTGAGGGATTGGGATATAAGAATAGATGAATGTCTTTTCTTAGGAGGACTCAAAAAAGATAATTTTTTAAAAGTTTTTGATGCAGATATTTTTTTTGATGATCAGATAGAAAATTGCTCTTCAGCATGCACTTATGTTCCTACTGGACATGTAATAAGTATAAGTCCGTAGCTTTAATTTTCTTTCAAAAAGTATAGAATTCGCGCTCCACTTCTTTTTCAATAATTTTTGATAGAAAAAACTATGGAATATTTGTGTTTAGACCTTGAGGGTGTGCTAGTTCCTGAAATTTGGGCTGAAGTAGCTAAGCATACTGGTGAAGAAAAGTTTAATTTAACTACTCAAGATATAAAAGATTACTCTGAGCTAATGGATATGAGGATGGAACTAGTAAACTCCATGAATATATCTATGAGTGATATAAATAACTTAGTTGCCAATATGGAGCCTTTTGAAGGTTCCTTAGATTTTTTAAATTGGGCAAGGGATAACTTTCAAGTTACTATTGTTTCCGATTCTTTTTATGAGTTAGTTTGGCCTTTAATAAGAAAACTTGGAACCCCAAATATGGTTTGTCATCATTTAGAAATTGTGGATGATAAATTGAAGGGTTACAAACTACGACAAAGTGAGAATAAAAAGAAAGTTATCCAGACTTTAAAAAGTTTAAAATTTAAGGTATTTGCTTCTGGAGACTCTTATAATGATATACAAATGTTAAAAGAAGCAGATTTTGGAGTTTTTTTTCAAGCTCCAAATCATATAAGACAAGAATTTCCTGAAATAGTTGGGGTTGAAAGCCATAAAGAACTCAAAGAAGCTCTTATAGAACAATCAAACTTTATTTAAATGACAAGTTAAATTATGGGAAAAATTTCAGCAGGACAAAAATTTAGAGAAGCTCTTTCAAATAACTCTCCGTTAAAGATTGTTGGTACGATAAATGCTTATTCTGCTTTGTTGGCAGAAAAATCAGGCCATAGGGCAATTTACCTCTCTGGTGGTGGTGTTGCAGCTTCTAGTTTAGGAGTTCCTGATTTAGGAATAACTTCTCTTCAAGATGTTTTAATTGACGTTGAAAGAATAACAAATGTGACTGAAATCCCTCTGTTGGTTGATGCTGATACTGGTTGGGGAGGAGCATTCAATATTGCAAGAACCGTAAGGTCATTGACTAATGCAGGTGCAGCTGGATTGCACATAGAAGATCAGGTTGCTCAAAAAAGATGCGGCCATCGTCCCAATAAAGAAATTGTTACATCCAAAGAGATGATTGATAGATTGAAAGCTGCCGTTGATGCAAAAACAGATCAAAACTTTGTTGTTATGGCTAGAACAGATGCTCTCGCCAATGAAGGCTTAGATTCAGCTATTGAAAGAGCAGTCGCGTATCAAGAGGCGGGAGCAGACGCTCTTTTTCCGGAAGCATTAACAAAACTTGATGAATACATTGCAATGAGTAAAGTATTGAACATACCTGTACTTGCCAATATAACTGAATTTGGTCAAACTCCACTTTTTAATTGTCAGCAGTTAAAAGAAGCTGGTGTTGCCATGGTGTTATATCCCTTATCTGCATTTAGAGCTATGAGTAAAGCAGCGGAGGTTGTTTATGATGAAATTCAGAAAGAAGGTTCTCAAGAAAAAGTTTTGGATAGAATGCAATCGAGGGATGAGCTTTACGAAGTGCTTGATTATCATTCTTTTGAAAAAAAATTAGATGAATTATTCAAAGATTAAAAAGAGGTAGATTTATGGGAGAAAAGAAATCAGGAGGGGCGGGTCTTAGAGGTCAAGTGGCTGGGAATACTGCTTTGTCTACTGTAGGAAAGACAGGAAAAGGGTTAACTTATAGAGGGTTTGCTATAGAAGAGTTAGCAGAAAAAGCGACCTTCGAAGAAGTTGCCTATATGCTTCTTTATGGAAGTCTTCCAACGCAATCAGAATACGACGCTTATTCTAAAAAATTAAAATCATTTAGGTCTTTACCCCAAGAATTAAAAGATGTTTTAGAAAGGATACCTAAAAGTACGCATTCTATGGATGTTATGAGAACCGGTTGTTCTATGCTTGGAAACTTAGAACCGGAAGGTGGTTTTAAGAATCAAAACAACACTGCTGATCGCATTCTTGCAGCCATGCCATCAATCATCGCCTATTGGTATCGATTCTCGCATGATGGCGTCAGAGTTAATACTTCAACTGATCACGATACAATTGGAGGACAGTTTTTATCCTTATTAACTGGAAAAGAACCTTCTGAAGAACATTCAAGAGCTTTAGATGTCTCGCTGATTCTATATGCAGAACACGGATTTAATGCTTCTACATTTACTGCCAGGATTTGTGCTTCAACCCTTTCGGATATGTATTCGTGTGTAACCGGAGCCATTGGAACATTAAGAGGTCCTTTACATGGAGGTGCTAATGAAGCTGCAATGGAGATGGTAGAAAAATATTCATCTCGTGCAGAAGCTAAAGCAGGCCTTTTAGAGTTATTATCTAACAAAGAGAAGATCATGGGATTTGGTCATGCTGTTTACACTAAAGAAGATCCCAGAAGTGCAATTATAAAAGTTTGGGCTGAAAAACTTTCTCAATCTAATGGGGATGCTACTTTATATGAAGTTTCTGATGAAGTAGAGAGGGTAATGGCTGAAGAAAAAGGTATGTTTGCAAATACAGATTTCTTCATGGCTTCTGCTTATCATTATTTAGGTATACCTACTCAGATTTTTACCCCACTCTTTGTTGTTGGGAGAACTTCAGGTTGGACCGCAAACGTAATGGAACAAAGAGCTGATAATAGAATAATTCGTCCCAGTGAAGACTATATTGGTCCAGACAATTCTGTTTGGGTAGATATGTCAGATCGTTAAAATATAAGGAAATACCATGAGTGGAAACGTTGAAATGAACGTTCGTCCTAATCCAGATGACGTACTTGTAAAAATTGCTGATTATGTATTAGATAAAAAAATTGAGAGCTCTGAGGCTTTCAATACTGCTAGATATTGTTTGATGGATACTCTTGGTTGTGGTCTGTTGGCATTGACTTTTCCGGATTGTAAAAATTTACTAGGACCTTACGTTGAAGGAACTTCAGTCCCTGGGGGGGTACGCGTTCCAGGGACAAAACATGTATTGGATCCTGTGAAGGGTGCTTGGGATATTGGAGCCATTATCAGATGGTTGGATTTTAATGATACTTGGTTGGCTGCTGAATGGGGCCATCCTTCTGATAATTTAGGAGGAATATTGGCTGCAGCAGATTATTTATCACAGCGAAATATTACTGAAGGCAAAGACCCTTTATCCATTAAAGATGTTTTAACTGGAATGATTAAAGCTCATGAAATTCAAGGGATATTAGCCCTTGAAAATAGTTTTAATAGAGTTGGATTAGATCACGTTGTTTTAGTAAAAGTTGCTTCAACTGCCGTTATTGCATCTATGTTTGGATTAAATAAAAATCAAACCATTGATGCTTTGTCTCAAGCGTGGGTTGACGGCCAAAGCTTGAGAACTTATAGACATGCACCAAATGCAGGACCAAGAAAGTCGTGGGCAGCAGGGGATGCAACCAGCAGAGCACTGCAATTGGTATTAATTACCTTAAAAGGTCAAATGGGTTACCCAAGCGTGCTTACTGCACCAACATGGGGTTTTTATGATGTTCAATTTAAAGGCAAAGCTTTTAGTCTTCCTAGGGATTTTGATTGCTATGTTATGGAAAATATTCTATTTAAAATTTCTTTTCCTGCTGAGTTTCATGCTCAAACAGCAGTAGAAGCTGCAGTAACTCTTCATGAAGAAATTAAAGACCGTCTGGATGACATAGAAAAAATTGTCATTACAACACACGAGTCCGCTATTAGAATTATTAGTAAAGAAGGCCAGTTAAATAATCCTGCTGATAGAGATCATTGTATTCAATACATGACAGCAATTGGCTTGCTTAAAGGAGATTTGGTAGCAGAAGATTATGAAGATGACGTTGCTTCTGATCCAAGGGTCGATGCTTTGAGAGACAAGATGGTCATAGAAGAGGATGAAAGATACAGTACAGAATATTTAGAGGCAGACAAAAGGTCTATAGCAAATGCAATTATTATCCATTTTAAAGATGGCACGAGTACTCAAAGAGTGGAAGTTGAATATCCGATAGGACATAGAAGAAGGCGTGAACAAGGTATACCTTTGTTAGTAGAAAAATTTGAAAGAAACCTTAGAACACAATTTTCTAAAGATAGGTCTAAGGAAATTTTAGAACTTTGTGCAAATCAGAAAGTCCTCGAATCAACCTCCGTAACTGACTTTATGGAATTAATGATTGCAGAGTAATACCCAAAAAAACAACTTACAAAATCAGTACGATGTAATAGTTCTTGGTGCTGGAGCAGCAGGCCTTATGGCAGCAATTACTGCAGCTTCAAGAAATAGATCTGTTTTAGTAGTAGAAAAATCCAATAAAATAGGAAAGAAAATTCTCATGTCTGGAGGAGGGAAGTGTAATTTTACAAACACTTCCATAGAGTTTGATAATTTTATATCGCAAAACCCCCACTTTTGTAAATCGGCTCTATCAAGATACACGGCATTTAATTTTATTAAGCTGGTAGAAAAACATAAAATTGAATATGAAGAAAGAAAAGATCATCAGCTGTTCTGTATTAATTCGTCAAAAGACATAGTTAATATGCTCCAAAAGGAATGCAGTGCTTCTGGAGTAGAGATAATAAAAGATACCGACGTAGAATTAGTTGAAGTTTTGAGCAAGAAAGAGCCAGAAAAACTAAATTATTCACTTAAAGGTTCTAGAGAATATTTGAAGAAAAGTGAACCTTTTGAGGTAAAAGGCGAATCTTTGATTGTTGCAACTGGCGCTCTTTCTATACCAACTTTAGGAGGCAGCGATTTTGGATACAAATTAGCAAAGCAATTTTCATTGCCTTTAGTGAAACCCAGTGCAGGATTGGTGCCATTCATGTTTAGTGATTTTTTAAAACCAATAGCCGAGTCTCTTTCTGGATTATCAGTCGACGTGGAAGTTAGTTGTCAAAAAAAATCTTTTAAGGGAGGTCTTCTGTTTACCCATAGAGGTCTCAGTGGTCCCGCTATTTTACAAATATCTAATTACTGGAATCCAGGTCAAGAAATTGTGGTGAATTTACTCCCAGACTTAGATGTATCTAAAGAACTTCAGAAAGAAAAAAATGGTAACAATAAGTTATTGTTAAGGAGCTTTTTATCGAATCACTTAAGCAAATCGTTAGTTCTAGAATTACAGAAGATTTGGTGGCCCTCAATTTCTGAGTCTTCGATACAAGATATATCTCGCAAAGATCTAATAAAGATAGGCT
>DQKS01000041.1 GCA_015660645.1 Gammaproteobacteria bacterium | reverse complement strand
CTTAACTTCGGCCCAGCGTTCTTTTGGTATTTGTATTGACTTATTTGCAAAAGTTTTCATTGCCTCCGAAAGCAAGTCAGAGTTATCTTCATAAAGGTTATATAACAATCTCTCAAAGTTACTAGAAATTGATATATCCATACTTGGGGCTAGAGTCTTGCTTACATTATTTCTTTCATAAAGATTATTAGTAAATAAATTATGTAATACATCATTGCTGTTAGTAGCCACTAATAATCTCTCTATAGGTAGGCCCATCTCTCTAGCTATCCAGCCTGCATAAGCATGACCAAAATTTCCTGAAGGAATCGAAAAAGATAATCTGGGTGTAATATTTTTTAATCTTAAATACGACCAAAAAAAGTACACAGATTGTGTCATGCACCGGGTCCAATTAATTGAATTAGCTGCAACAAGACGAGTGTCTTCTTTAGACACAGAATCATCCATGAATATATCTTTTACCATTTCCTGACATCCATCAAAATCAGTTTCTACAGCTAGTACATGCACATTTTTAGCTTCAGATGTTGTCATTTGACGACGTTGTACCTCGGTCACACGACCATGGGGATATAGTATAAAAACATCAACATTTGAATAACGTGAGCAAGCAGAAATAGCTGCTGCTCCAGTGTCTCCAGAAGTTGCACCTAATACAGCTATTCTCCTTCCTTGCTTTTGAGAAAAATAATCTAATAAAGCTCCCAAAAGTTGCATCGCAACATCCTTAAAAGCTAGCGTAGGACCGTGAAAAAGTTCCAATATCCACTTCTCCCTCTCTATCTCTACAAGGTTGACAACATTCTTATTATTAAAATTACTATAAGTATCTTGAACTAGGTTTGAAAACTCAGTTTCAGTAATTTCTCCGGTAACAAAAGGGAAAAGAATTTTCGAAGCTAATTCGTGGAATTCTAAAGTTTCCATTCGATTAATTTCTTCTAAAGTCATAAAAGGAAAATGGTCAGGCATATAAAGACCACCATCAGGAGCAAGCCCTCCTAATAGAACTTCAGAAAATGGGATTTCTTGTGAAGATCCCCTTGTACTCTTATACAACATTAGTTTATTTTCGCATGGATTCTAAATTGCTTTAAGCAATCGGCTACCTCTTCCATGTCATTTAGTTGATTTAGTAATTCCTTAACAATTTGATCCGAAACAGAGCCGGATAAGATGACAACCGGTACTTCATCTGTTTGTTCTCCATTATTAACCTTTATTTCATGCTGAATAAGCGCCTCTATACTAATATCTTGATTTGCAAAAACAGCAGAAATCTTCGCAATAACTCCAGGCTCATTTTTTACCATTAATCTAAAATACCTTGGTACTTTTATAGAACTTTCTTGGCGTAAAATATTATCAGAATGCCTGGCTGGTTCTGCCTGCCAACCGCCTTTAGCTAGATCAACAAGATCGGCAACTACAGCCGACGCTGTTGGTTCTGGTCCTGCTCCTGGGCCATAGTAAACGGTTGACCCAATTCCTTGAGCATAAATTTCTAATGCATTCATTTGCTGCCCCACTTGAGAAAGTATTACTTCATGGGGGACTAAAGTAGGATAGGCGCTAACAAAAACAGAGTTATCTAACAGCCTTCCAAAAGCTATGTGTTTAATGTTATATCCAAGTTCTTCAGCATACTTTAAATCTTCAACATCCACCTTATCTATGCCTTCATAGTTAACAGCTTCAAAGTTGAATGGAACGTGGAAAGCTAAAGCAGCAAGTATTGAAGCCTTTTGAGCTGCATCAGTTCCGTCGATGTCCATAGTTGGATCTGCTTCAGCAAGACCTAATTCTTGAGCTTTAGAAAGTGCAAGTGAAAACTCTGTCTTCTCAACACTCATTTCTGTAAGAATGTAATTACTTGTGCCATTTAAAATGCCAGCAAACCACTCTACTTTATTTGCTACAAGACCCTCTCTAAGAGCTTTAATAACTGGAGTTCCACCTGCCACAGATGCCTCAAACCCAATTTGAACATTATTCTGCTTAGCCAGTTGGAATATCTCGTCACCTTTAATTGCCAACAAAGCTTTGTTGGCAGTTACTATTTGCTTTCCGTTTCGAATAGCTGTTTGAACAAGTTCGTCAGCAAACTCTGTTCCTCCAATCAATTCTACAAATATATCTACGTCAGGATTATTAGCTACTTCCATAAGATCAGTTGTAACATCAACATCGTCATAAGGAACAACAGAACGACCTTTTCTAGCCCCAACTTGGACAAGTTCAAACAAAAAACCTCCCTGCTGTTCTAAAAGACTAGAAGATTCTTTTAGAAGTTTAAGGACCGCTCCACCAACATTACCGACGCCGCAGAGACCTACTCTTAATGCTTTCATATGTAGTTATCTTATTGCTTGAACTTTACTTGCGTTTGAAAGAAATCGTTTTATATTTCTCACAGCCTGTCTTGTACGGTGTTCATTTTCTATTAATGAAAATCTAACATACCCTTCGCCATATTCCCCAAAACCAATACCTGGAGACACAGCCACTTGTGCTTCAGCTAAAAGCTTCTTGCTAAATTCAAGAGAGCCTAAAGACCTCAAAATACTTGGTATCTTAGCCCACAAAAACATAGTTGCTTTAGGGCTCTCAACTTTCCAGCCTGCACTATTAAGACCATTAACTAAAACATCTCTTCTGGATTGATACAACAATCGGATCTGCTCGACACTCTCATCTCCTTCGTCTAAAGCTTTAATAGCGGCGACTTGAATAGGAGTAAAAAGCCCATAATCAAAATAGGACTTTATTCTTGAAAGAGCGGCCAATAGGTCTTTATTTCCACAACAAAATCCTACTCTCCAACCTGGCATATTATAACTTTTAGAAAGAGTAAAAAATTCAACTGCAACTTCTTTCGCTCCTTCTACTTGAAGGATGGAAGGAGCCTTATAGCCATCAAAACAAATATCAGCGTAAGCCAAATCTTGAACGATCCATATTTTATGATCTTTAGCAAATTTTACTATCCTTTTAAAAAATTCTATATCTACACATTCCGTTGATGGATTTCCAGGGAAATTAAGAACCAGCATTTTAGGTTTTGGAAAACTATCTTTTACAGCTTTTTCTAACTCCCCAAAGAAATCAATACCCTCACCTATTGGAACATGCCTTATATCTGCTCCAGCAATAACAAATCCATAGGGGTGAATAGGGTAAGAAGGATTGGGAACGAGTACGGCGTCGCCTTTATCTAAAGTAGCTAAAGCTAAATGCCCCAAACCCTCTTTAGATCCCATTGTAACTACAGCCTCGCTGTTAGGATCCAAAGTTACAGAATATTTCCTTTCATACCAATCACATATTGACTTTCTTAGTCTTGGTATTCCTTTTGATTGAGAATACCTGTGTGTAGCTGGTTTTAAGACAGATTCTCGGAGTTTATCTACAATCATATCAGGTGTAGGTTGATCAGGATTCCCCATACCAAAGTCAATAATGTCCTCTCCTGCTTGCCTAGCCACTGCCTTTAGGGTTCCTATTTCATCAAAAACATAAGGTGGTAATTGATTAACTCTAGGGAAGTTTGTATCCATAATCGTGATTCTAGCTGTTAGAAGTGAGTTGGTTAAGTAAATCTTCAGGTGGAAGATAACCTGGAATTAGTTTCCCTTCTTCAGTAATAATAGAAGGAGTACCTTGAACACCTATTGAGGAACCTAATTTATAATGCTTTTCTACTGGATTGTTCGAACACATATTATCTTTAATTTCAGCTCCTAACTTTAAAGTAGTCAAAGATTCATGGGGATTTGATGAGCACCAAGCTGAGGTTATCTTTCTATAGGAATCCGATTCAAGGCCTTCCCTAGGAAAAGCTAAATACTTAACTCTTATACCCAAATTAAGGTACTCCGATATTTGACTATGAAACTGCCTACAATATCCACAATCTACATCAGTAAAAACATAAACTGTATGATTAACTAAATCAGGTTCAAACGTTATGAACTCTTGTTCATCTAGTTCTTGTAATAAGCTAATCCTCTGGTAATTTCTTCTGGCATCTGATTTATTAACTAAGCCTTGTTGAGTAATCTTATAAATATCTCCCGATATAAGATACTCACCATCCTCCGATACATAAAGAGGCTCTATTCCTTCAAACTTAACTTCAAAATAGCCTTTTATGTCAGTTTTATTAACAGAGAGTAATACCACAGAATCAGGTAACATTTCTTTAAGCTTTAATTCGACACTTTCTATAGAAGTAGTGGTCTCTATTTTATCCTCAGAATCAACGCTACAGCTAAGCAAAAAACTGCAACTTAAAATAACTATGATCTTATAAAATCTAAATATCATTCTTTACCCCCTTGGGTGATGCTGTGTATGAATTTCTTTCATTCTATGTCTAGCTACTTCTGTATAAATTTGGGTAGTAGAAAGACTAGTATGCCCTAATAGTATCTGAACCGTTCGTAAATCCGCTCCATGATTTAATAAATGAGTCGCAAAAGCATGTCTAAGTGTATGAGGCGAAAGTGTTTTATCTACACCCGATTTAATAGCATATTCTTTAATTCTGTACCAAAAAGTTTGCCGAGTCATTAATTTACCTCTTTTACTTAAAAATAGAGCAGAATCTCTGGAATTCTTCTTTAATAATAAATCTCTTCCTTCTTCTAAGTACTTGTTAAGCCACTTTAAAGCTTCTTCCCCTAATGGCACTAGCCGCTCTTTCTCTCCTTTGCCTAAAACCCTTACAATTCCTTGCCTTGTATTAAGACTAAGCAAGTCTAAACTTATAAGTTCAGAAACTCTAAGCCCACAAGCATAAAGCAATTCAAGCATTGCCCTGTCTCTTAATCCAATAGGGTTATCAGTATCAGGAGCCTTTATAAGTAATTCAACATCTTCTTCAGAAAGAACTTTGGGAAGTGAATGCCCTAGTTTTGGGCTGTCTATTTTAGCCGTTGGGTTTTCTAATAAATTATGTTTTACAGTTAAATAATTATAAAAAGCTCTTAAGCTTGAAAGAGTTCTTGCTGTTGATCTACTGCTGTAACCTTGATTAAGCCGAAAAGAAAGATAATCCAATAAATCCGCCTTAGATGCTGACTGTATTGCTCTTCCTACCAACCAATTATTATAAGTTACAAGATCTTGTCTGTAAGCACTTAAAGTATTAGGACTTAGACCTTTTTCAAGCCATATCAAGTCAATAAAGCTATCAATAAGCTGTAAGGAATTATCTGGGGCGCTGGCCATACATTAAGAGCAGCGTAGACTTAAGCTAACTCAGCTTTTCTTTAATTCTTGCTGAACGTCCTGTTCTATCTCGAAGATAAAATAGTTTAGCTTGTCTAACTGCACCTTTTCTTTTAACTTTGATACTTCCTATTATAGGACTATGAGTCTGAAAAGTTCTTTCTACACCTATGCCATTAGAAATTTTTCTTACTATGAAAGCAGAGCCTAGACCTCTTTTCTTAATTGCTAAAACAACACCTTCAAATGGTTGTAATCTTTCTTTAGAACCTTCAACAACTCTTACTTGTACAACAACAGTATCTCCAGGAGAGAATTCCGGAATATCATCTCTTAATTGTGATTTCTCAACACTTTGTATATATTTATTCTTACTCACTTACAACCTTACTGTTATGTAATAAAGGTGCGCATTCTATCAGATTAACTATTTTCTTCACTCTTAATTTCACTTATAAGATCTTTTTCTTTATTAGTTAAAAGTCTATCTTCTATTAGATCTGGTCTTAACTTAAGAGTCCTCCTTAAAGATTCTTTTAATCTCCATAAATTGATCTCTGAGTGATTACCACTAAGCAATACATCAGGAACATCACCAAACTCATTTGAATCTGGTCTTGTATATTGAGGAAACTCAAGTAAGCCATTATTAAAACTATCTTCTCTGGCAGAATTAGGATCTCCTAAAACCCCCTCTTCTAATCTACAGACAGCATCAATAATCAATAAAGCAGGTATTTCTCCTCCACTAACTATAAAATCACCCACAGAAGAAACTTCATCTACTTCATTGTCTATAACTCTTTCATCAATACCCTCATACCTACCTGAAAGTAATATGATATTTTTATATTGAAGAAATTCTTCTGCTTTCTTTTGATTAAAGCTCTTTCCTTGAGGAGACATATAAACAACATGATGTGAGCCTGAAGACTCTTTTGCTGCTTTGATAGTTCTAATTAAAGGCTCAGACTCCATTATCATACCTGGGCCACCACCGTAAGGCCTATCATCAATTCTATTTGTCTTGCTGTCAGTAAAGTCTCTTGGATTCCAAGTCTTTAATATCAATTTATTTTCTTTAATTGCCCTGCCAGTAATTCCATGAAAAAGAGCATCTTCTATCAGGCTAGGGAAAAGTGTTACTACATCAAATCTCATGTCAATAATCACTCGGCCATATAACAATAATTCGTCTTTCTTCTAAATCTATATTTTCTACAATCTCAGGTCTTAAGTAAGGAATTAGCCTTTCTTTTTTATCAATGCTATCTTTATAAGGCTTCACGACTATAACGTCATTTGCTCCAGTAGGCATAATATAATCAACCAAACCTAGAATATCGTCCTGCTTATTTTTTACAATGAGATTTTCAAGTTGGTAGAAATACACCTCTTCATTATCTAATCCAGGTAATTGATGTTCTAGAACATAAATTTCTTTATCTCTTAATAATTCAGCAGAATTCCTATTATTTATTCCGGAGATATGGATTATCGTTCTATTCTTAAGGTTATCTATTTTATCTACTATACCCAACGAAGATTCATGGGAGTAGATTTCAGAATAATTTAAGAGTGATTTTGGATCATCTCCAAAATATTTAATATAAAGAAAACCTTTTAGGCCATGAGGCTTGCCTAATTTTCCTAATATTATTTTTCGGTCTGAGGACCGCATGCTATTAAAGCGATTATTCTTTAGCAGCTTTATCTTCTGCTTCTTCGGCTGGAGCCTCTGATGCTTCAGTTTCTTCTACTGGTGCAGCTTCTTCCGCAGGAGCCTCTTCTGCTGCTTCTTCGGCTG
>DQKS01000065.1 GCA_015660645.1 Gammaproteobacteria bacterium | reverse complement strand
AAGGCAATCATTTTACGTGTGTATGGAGAAGGAGGAGCTCCAATAAGAGTTATCTTTTCGTTAGAAAGCATCTAAGAGTCCTTAAACATGCCTTCGACCGAAGTTTCAATGTTTAATTGACCGTCTAAGCCAGCAGCCCTGTGTTGCGCGCTCTCTATGTAATCAGGGTCCATTATCATTTCTAACATGGCCTTCCTGGAAGGGTACATGGCTATAGCAACTTTATCCCAAAGTTCTTCAACTTCTCCTAGCATCAATCTATCAACATTTCCGCCGAAAATTGGCTTGCCTCCAACTTTAGCTAAGTGACCCATAACTTCTTGGCCGTAAATTGCGTAGGCTTCTTCCCCGCTTAAGTCAGTTTCCCTTTTATCAGGATATTGTGCCTTTTCTTTGAATTTCAGTAGATTTACCATGAAGATAGGTTTTTCTTCTCCTTGCTCGTTAAACTCTTTTAGTTGAGCTTCATTAGGCATGACTGCGTTTTTTACTTCCATAATTTCTCCAAGTTTATTGGCATAATATAATATATGACTATATGTAAAAAAAAATTTAAACTTAGGTCATGAAATATTTTTACTCTCTTATCGGCAGCCTTGTATTGGTGGTTGTAGTTTATCTTCTTGGTGTTCAGTTTAATTGGTACGGAGACTTAGAACCTGCAGGCTCTTCTGTAGCGGATGTCTACCCTAGAAATCTCGTTGAGAATAAAGGTAAAGCCCAAGAAGAGTTTATGCCTGGTGCCAAACAAATTTTATTTGGTGATACTCATGTACACACCTCATATTCAACGGATGCATTCCTTTGGAGTTTGCCCATATTAAATGGAGAAGGACCTCATCCAATATCGGATGCTTGTGACTATGCTCGGTTTTGTTCTGCGATAGATTTTTGGGTAACAACGGATCATGCTGAAGCCTCTTCGCCTAGAAAGTGGCAAGAAATCAAAGAAGCCGTAAGGCAATGCAATGCTCCCGCTGATGAGGAAGATCCTGATATGGTTACTTTTTTAGGCTTTGAATGGACGCAAGTAGGACGACGGGCGAATGATCACTTCGGCCATAAGAACGTGATGTTTTTAGATATTGAAGAAGGTAAGACTCCAAAAAGACCCATAGGGGCAGGTGGTCTTGCTACAGTAGGAATGAGGCAGACATTAGGCTCTAGCGCGGAACAATTTAAACCACTCGCAGTATTGGATTTCAAAAATCGTCATCGTTATTTTAATTTTATAGAGTTTGGAAAAGAATTAACCGGGGTTCCGTATTGCGAAGAAGGCATTAGTTCTGACTTGTTATCTGCAGACTGTTACGAAAGTGCAGTGACACCCCAAGACCTTTATACAAAATTAAATGAATTAGACATTCCTACCATTGTCATTCCTCATGGAAATACTTGGGGCTTTTACAGTCCTCCTAATATTTCGTGGGATAAACAATTAACTAGGGATTTTAATGATGAAAATTTACAAATCCTGATAGAAGTGATGTCTGGGCATGGAAATTCAGAAGAATACAGGCCTTGGAGGGCTGTTATAGAGAATGATGATGGCTCTTTATCCTGCCCAGAACCAACTACGGAATATCTTCCTAGTTGTTGGAAGGCTGGGGAAATTATTGCAAAAAGGTGTTTGGCAGAAGGAATAGATAGCCTTGAATGCGCGATAAGAGAAGAAGAAACTCGTTCTAACTTTGCAAACATGGGAGCAGGTGGTTTCCATTCTGTGCCTGGCGTTAAAATAGAAGATTGGCTTGATTCTGGTCAATGCAAAGATTGTTTCATACCTTCTTTTAATTACAGACCAGGTGGATCTGCTCAATATGCATTAGCGATAAGTAATTTCGACGAAGAAAAAGTTAAAAGATTTAATTTTGGTTTTATTGCTTCAAGCGATAATCATCGTGCTCGACCAGGCACAGGTTACAAAGAAATCGATAGATTTGTTACCACTGAAGCCAATGGTGCAACCAGTACTGATATAAGTGAACTGCTTTTCCCCATGGAAGAGCCTTTATCAGAACCGCTGTTCATAGCTCCTGAAGATTTACAAAAACAAAGGCAGGGTTTTGATATATTTGAAGCCGAAAGACAAGCATCCTTTTTTACAACCGGAGGATTGGCAGCTGTTCATTCTGCAGGAAGAGATCGTCAGTCAATTTGGGATGGAATGAAACGAAAAGAAACTTACGGGACTAGCGGAGATAGGATATTGCTCTGGTTTGACCTGATAGAAGAAGACGGAATTGTTCCAATGGGAGGAGAAGTAGTTCAATCTAAAAACCCTACATTTTCTGTAAAAGCACTAGGCGCTTTTGAACAAAAACCAGGCTGTCCGGATTACTCCTCAACGCAATTGTCTCAAGAGGACGTCATGAGTATTTGCAAAAATGAATGTTATAACCCTTCTGATGTTAGAAAGAAAATATCACGAATTGAAGTCATCAAAATTACTCCGCAAATGTATGCAGGAGAAGATGTAAATAATTTAATACAAGACGTGTGGCAATCTTTTGAATGTCCAATGAATGGAGAAGGTTGTTCAATAACTTTTACAGATGAAAGCTTTGAAAGTTCTTCAAGAGATGCTTCGTATTACGTTAGAGCTGTTCAAGAACCATCTGCGGTCATCAACGCCAACAATTTAAGATGTACTTATAATGAATCTGGGGAATGTGAGAAGGTGAATATCTGTCACGGTGATTTTAAAACAGCTCGTGAAGATGATTGCTTATCAACATCTGAAGAAAAGGCATGGTCTTCCCCAATTTTTGTTAACTACGATGCAAAAACGTCTGCTATAGCTGCTCGTGCTAAATAAAGATCTAAGGAAGAAAAATGGAAAAAAATAAGCAAGTAATCATTGATAGTCTGCCGGAAGGAAAACTGGTTGAAGGTAACTACAGATTAGTTGAATCGTCATTACCACAGGCTAGTTCAGGAGAGGTTCTAGTTAAAACTATTTCTTTTGCTATTACAGCTGGCACTAGGGCAGGTTTACAAGGGAGTGCAAGCTATGCTGGTGCCCCGAAGGCAGGAATAGTCATGAATAGTACTGGAATTGGTGAAGTTGTAGAAAGTGCTGAAGAATCTTTTCCTGTTGGTAGCAAGGTTCTCACGCAAACTGGCTGGCAAGATTATTCACTACAAAAAATAGAATCTTTAACATTAATGCGTGATGATGTTGATCCTGAACTTTACTTAGGACCATTGGGTATCAATGGGCTAACGGCGTATTTTGGATTATTGGAAGTAGGGGATCCAAAGTCTAAAGATACGGTTATGGTTTCCGCTGCTGCTGGTTCAGTTGGCCACATGGTTGGCCAAATAGCTAAAATTAAAGGTTGTCATGTAATAGGAGTTTGTGGAAACGATGATAAGTGCAATATTCTTATAGAAGAACTTGGCTTTGACACAGCACTAAATTACAAAGATGCAAACTTTAGACAAAACCTTAAAGATGCAACCCCTAATGGCCTGGATGTGTATTTTGATAATACAGGTGGAATGATATTGGGTTCAGCATTGTTTAGGATGAATACAGGTGGTCGAATTGCTTGTTGCGGAGTTGTTTCTCAATACGATACAAGCTCTCCTGAACCTGGACCTAGGGGTATCCCAGGACTTTTAATCAATAACCGTATAAAAATGGAAGGTTTTTTAGTTTTTGATTTTGCAGAAAAATATGATCACGCTACTTCGGAAATATTAGAGTGGATCGAATCTGGAGATCTAAAAATTCTAACGGATAAAGTTGAAGGGCTAGAAGCAGCTCCTAGAGCTTTTGTAGATTTATTGGCAGGTGGAAATATAGGAACACGTATCGTTAGGTTGAGTTAATACAAAGAGCAAAATGAATTCAGCAGATGCACTCTTAAAAACTTTGATAAAGAATGGCTTAGAAGTCGTGTTTGCTAATCCGGGTACTTCAGAGATGCACTTGGTTGCAGCAATTGATCATCATCCCGAGGTAAGACCAGTATTGGGTTTATTTGAAGGAGTGGTTACAGGAGCTGCAGATGGTTATGCTCGAATGTCTGGCAAGGCTGCAGCTAATTTATTACACCTAGGTCCTGGATTAGGAAATGGATTTGCAAATATACACAATGCTAAAAAAGCTAGGACCCCAATGCTTAATATTGTTGGAGATCATGCAACTTATCATCTTAAATACAATGCTCCTTTAACTTCTGATTTAGATGGACTTGCAAATGCTAGTTCCGATTGGGTTGGAAGAAGTTCGTCTCCTGATGATCTGTCCTTTGTAGGGGCAGAAGCTTGGCAAGCTGCTCATAAATTTCCAGGTCAAATTGCGACCATGCTCGTCCCAGCGGATTGTGCTTGGGGTGAAACAGATAACGTTGGTAAAAAATTAGATATCCAAGGCCCTGACTCTATTGATGATGCGTTAATTGATGAGGCCTTTAAAGCCTTGTCCGCAGATAAAAATACTATGCTATTTCTGGGAGGTGAATTCCTCGATGAAGAATCTGTAACGTTGGCCGGAAAAATAGCTACAGCTTCGGGTTGTCGACTAGCTACGGATACTTTCGTAAAACGCCACCGAAGAGGGGCTGGTCTTACTAAGGTTGAGCCCATTCCTTATTTTTCAGAACTGGCAGAAGAATTTTTGACTGGTGTTGAATCTATGGTTTTTATTGGTACTAGACCGCCTGTTTCTTTCTTTGCTTATCCGGGAAAGAAAAGTTTTTTATCGCCCGAAGAATGTAAGCTGATTGAATTGGCTTCTCCTTTTCAAGACGGTAAATATGCTCTTCATGCTCTGAGTGACATGTTGAAAGGAAATTCTATTGATCAACATTTAATTCCTGAGAATGACGTTCAAGCTCCAACTTCAGGTGAATTGAACCCTACAACCTTGGGTCCTTTGTTTGCTAGTCTTTTACCCGAAGACGTTGTGGTTTGTGATGAGGCTGCAACTTCAGGTTTTTTTGTAACGCCACATGCTTGGAGTGCTAAACCGCTTGATTGGTTGGCTTTGACAGGAGGTTCTATAGGCCAAGGTTTACCTTTAGCAACGGGAGCTGCAATCGGCGCTCCGGATAGACCGGTTGTTTGTTTACACGGTGATGGAGGTGCTATGTACACGATTCAATCTTTATGGACTCAAGCGAGAGAAGGACTCAATGTTACAAACCTAATTTTTTCTAATAAAGCTTATGCAATATTACAAGTAGAACTAGAAAGGGTAGGAGCGCTAGAAACAGGGGATAGGGCAACTTCAATGCTATCTTTAGATAATCCTGAGATTAATTGGGTTTCTCTTGCTAACTCGTTAGGGGTGCCAGCAAAGAGGACTCTGACCGTAGAAGAATTCCACAAAGCTTTTTCAGACGGGATAAGCTCTGAAGGACCTAGCTTAATAGAGATAGTTATATAGGAGAATTTAGTTGAAAATTATTTTAAGAATTATTGGTGCAGTGACTGTTTTTTGTATAACTGCTTTTGTGCTAATCCAGGTTCCTTCAGTTCAAGACAGGCTCATGGCATCTGTTGTTGAGGGGTTGGCCAGCCAATCAAATAACCTTCCTAAGGTAGATGCATTGAGTGCCGCTGTCTGCGGATCAAGGTCACCAATTCCAAGTCCTGGAAGAGCGCAGACTTGCATCATGGTAAAGGCAGGTGAAGATATATTTATCGTCGACATAGGAGACGGAAGTGCTAATAACCTAAGAAGCTGGAATATACCTTACGGTAACATTAAGGCGGTTTTATTGACTCATTTACACTCTGATCATATATCTGATTTAGCTGATCTGCACCTTGCTACATGGATAATGCAGAAGAGAAAAGGCAAACTAGAGGTTTACGGTCCTGAGGGAGTATCTTTAGTAACCAGAGGTTTTGAAGCTGCTTATGAACCTGATTATTTCTTTAGAAACGAACATCATGGAGATGAAGTTGCTCCTTTAGCTATAGCTGGCTTTAAGACAAATACTATTGATCTAGACAGTCCAGTGATATGGAACAATGGAGATCTTAAAATTACAGCCTTTCAAGTCATTCACGAGCCTATAAAACCCGCTTTAGGTTACAAATTTGAATACAAAGGAAGGACAATCGTCATTACTGGAGATACGTCTTATGCCCAAAGTGTCATAGATAATTCCATGGGTGTTGATGTGCTTTTTCACGAAGCTCAAGCAAATCATATGGTTTCAATTATAGAAGAAATGGCATCTAATCGTGGAAATAGTCTTCAAGCCAAAGTTATGGCAGATATAAAAACTTATCACACAACACTCATAGAAGCAGCCGAGATAGCTAATAAGGCTGAGGTAAAACAATTGATTTTTTACCATCTAACACCTGCTCCAAGAAATTATTTAACGGAAAAGATATTTACGAGAGGTATAAATCAAGTAAGAAAAAATTGGGTTTTATCAGAAGACGGCACAATGGTAGTTTTACCGGTTGATTCGGATGAAATCATCATAGATAAAATTTAGTTTTTGATACAAAAAATAAACTTGCTTAATCTATTTTTGTGTCCTAACATTTCGGCCCCAAATCAAATAAAATAAGGTTTTAAAAAGGAGAAAATATGCGTAATGCAGTAATAGTGGATAGCGTTAGAACAGGATTAGCTAAGTCTTTCAGAGGAGGGTTTAACAATACTCGTGCAGATAATATGGCAGCTCATTTAGTAAATGCCATTATGAAAAGAAACCCAAGTGTAGACCCGTCGTTAGTTGAAGACGTCATTCTGGGATGCGGTAACCCTGAAGGTGCACAAGGCCATAATATTGCTAGAAATGTTGCTGTTCTTTCTGATCTGCCCATTACAACTGGTGGAATAACCGTAAACCGTTACTGTTCATCAGGTCTTAATTCTATTGCTATGGCGGCGACTCAAATCCAAAGTGGATTTTCAGATTGTATTATTGCTGGCGGTGTTGAATCTATTAGCACATCGCAAGGTCATACCAACATGCACATGTATGTTAATGAGGACTTAGCAGCCGAAGCTCCCGGTATCTATCATGCTATGGGAACAACTGCTGAAGCCGTGGCACAAAGATACAATGTATCAAGAGAGGAACAAGATGAGTATGCACTTTCAAGCCAGCAACGGTGTGCAGCTGCTCAAGATGCTGGCCGTTATGATGATGAAATTATTCCTATGGCAACAAAAATGATGCTTAAGAACAAAGAAACAGGTGCAGAAAAAGAAGTTGATGTTGTGGTGGATAAAGATGATTGCAACAGACCTCAAACTACTTTGGAAGGTCTTGCAAGTTTAAATCCAGTTTTTGATCCGGAAAATGGATCGGTAACTGCAGGTAATGCTTCCCAACTTTCTGATGGTGCTTCGGTAACTTTGGTAATGAGCGAAGAGAAGGCTAACGAACTGGGTTTAAAGCCTTTAGCTTACTTCAGGGGTTTTACAACGGTTGGTTGCCAGCCTGATGAAATGGGAATTGGTCCTGTTTTTTCTATCCCTAAATTACTAGAATCAGCTGGATTAACCGTTGAAGATATAGATCTGTGGGAGCTTAACGAAGCATTTGCTTCTCAAGTTGTCTACATAAGAGATCAGCTTAATATCCCTGCTGAAAAGTTAAATATAAACGGTGGTTCGATTGCTATTGGACATCCTTTTGGTATGACAGGTTCAAGGCAAGTTGGTCACATTACAAGAGAGCTAAGACGTACTGGTGGAAAGTACGGAATAGTAACTATGTGTGTAGGTGGCGGAATGGGAGCTACAGGCTTATTTGAATCTATTCCAGAATAAATCTCTAATTGTCTGAGGAGGTATTGTCCTTGGGTGAACGTAAAATAATTCAGAAGTATTTCTCTGATGTCGGCTCTGCTTATTTAGCAGAACAGGGCATCAGGGTTTCTGTGGGTGATGATGCTGCTATCATTAGTAACCCTCACGATAAAGAATCGGTAGTTTCAATTGATACCTCAATAGAGGGTATTCATTTCTTATCTTCCATGAAGGCAAAAGATATTGCTTATAGGTCTGTGGCTATTGCTTTGAGTGATCTAGCTGCGTGTGGAGCTACCCCAGCTTGGTACACCTTAGCATTGTCAATGGAAAGCAATGATGAAGATTGGTTAAAGGAGTTCAGTGAAGGTTTACGAATCGTTTCTGATGAATTTAGACTTCCTTTGGTTGGAGGTGATACAACTAAAGGGGCTTTGTCTATTTCTGTTCAAGTAACGGGGTATTGTGATCCTGGTAAAGCTATAACAAGAAAGGGCTCTTTAAAAGGTGATTTAGTTTTTGTTTCGGGTTTCATAGGCGAAGCAGCCAGGGAATTGAAGTCTTTAAGAGAAGGCGAAGAAAATAAAAATGAAAATTTAACCTATCTCAGACCTAAAGCTAGAATTGATCTAGGACAAAGGTTGATAGGAATAGCCAGTGCCGCAATTGATGTCTCTGATGGTCTAATCCAAGACTTGGGGAATATTTGCAGGGCATCTAATCTTGGATGTGAAATTTTATTGGAAAATATTCCAACGAAACTCTCTCGACCTTTAACAGCTAACGAAATAAATCAGGGCGATGATTACGAGATTTGTTTTTCTGCTGATGAAAGTAATTT
>DQKS01000018.1 GCA_015660645.1 Gammaproteobacteria bacterium | reverse complement strand
TTCTGTCCTGCGGTAAGACTCCCCAGTATTCTTAACTCAGTCGCTTCCATAGCATTAATTTGCACTTCAATTTTAGCCATTTTTTCTACAAAGCCAATGTCTTCTGCTAAGGAAGAGCCTTCAGTATCTTCTGTTTGTGCCCTCAATCGAAGTTTAGAAAGCTGCGAATAGAGCTCAGAAGAATAGCCGTTACCTCTTTCAAACTCCAAAAGGTACTTCGCATAAGTCCATCCTTTCCCTTCTTCTCCTATCAGATTTTCTTTTGGCACTTTAACGTCTTCAAAAAATACCGTATTAACTTCGTGATGTCCTATAGGTGTGTTATCCAGAGTATTTATTGGTTGTACGACTATCCCTGGTGAGTGCATATCAATAAGAATAAAAGAAATTCCCTTTTGTCGAATGTCTTCTTGACTGGTTCTTACCAAACAAAAGATCATGTCTGCGTGTTGAGCCAAGGTAGTCCAAGTTTTAGCACCATTTATTAGGTAATGATCACCTTTATCTTCAGCTTTTGTTTTTAAAGATGCCAGATCTGATCCAGAGCCAGGCTCAGAGTAACCTTGGCACCACCAAACTTTCGAAGCTAATATGTCAGGAAGGTATTGTTTTTTTTGTTCATCAGATCCAAAAGCCATGATTACTGGAGCGACCATCTTCTCACCAAATGCAACAACCGATGGTGCGCTAGCAGCAGACATCTCTTTATTGAACATAAACTTTTGCGATGCCGTAAATGCGGCCCCTCCATATTCCTTAGGCCAATTAATTCCTGCCCACCCTTTGGCATACAGAGCTTGCTGCCATTTCATGTGTTCATCTTTAGTAACATGGCCATTAGGACTGCCCATATATCTTTCTTTCATGTCTTTAGGATAATTTTCTTTTATCCAGCCTTTAACTTCTTTTTGAAAGTTAAGCTCTTCTTGTGTAAATTGTAGATTCATAAATACCTCCTCTTAATTATAATTCATAAAGAAGCTAACAAAAAAATTAATCTGACTATGCGTAAGCTAACCCAAGTTCTTGATTCTTTTTCTGAAATCACTGGCAAGATTTGTTCTTGGTTTGTGATGATTATGGTACTTGTAACTTGCTTAGTAGTAGTTATGCGTTATGGACTAAATATGGGTTCAGTATTTCTTCAAGATATTGTGCTGTACTTGCATGGAGGTCTTTTTCTTCTTGGATCTGCCTTTGCACTAAAAAGAGGCTCTCATGTAAGAGTTGATATCTTCTATAGAAATCTCTCTGAAAAAAAGAAGGCCTTGATTGATCTTCTGGGTAATCTCATTTTTTTACAACCTGTTTGTTGGATCATCCTTATATTTTCTTGGGGCTACGTCGAATTCTCATGGAGAATACTGGAAGTTTCTCCAGAACCTGACGGACTTCCATTTGTCTATCTTCAGAAATCGCTTTTGATTGTCCTAGCTATATTTTTAGCATTACAAAGCCTTTCAGAAATAATTAAATCTGCCATAACCTTAAAAAATGATTGAACTAATACCATTAGTAATGTTCGGTGTTATTTGCGTTGTTTTACTGGCAGGGTTTCCTGTTGCATTTTCTTTGGCTGGTACTGCCCTCATTTTTTCTGGTATAGGCATTATGACAAATACCTTTGATGGTTCTCTGCTTGGGACTATACCAAATAGACTTTACGGCGATATGACGAACATGACCTTGGTGGCAGTTCCCTTGTTCATTTTTATGGGAGTTTTATTAGAAAAATCAAATCTAGCTCAGGACCTCTTAGGAAATATGGCTGATTTAATGGGTGGCTTTAAGGGGAGTCTGGCTATATCCGTCATATTTGTTGGGGCTTTAATAGCTGCAAGTACAGGAATAGTTGGAGCTACTGTTATAGCTATGGGGCTAATTTCTCTTCCCATTATGTTACAAAGAAACTACGACCAAAGCCTTGCAGCAGGAACTATCTGCGCCACCGGGACTTTAGGACAAATCATACCTCCTTCAATAGCACTAGTAATACTTGGTGATGTCTTGTCTGCCTCTTACCAACAATCCCAATTAAGTATTGGTAATTTTTCAGCAAGAACCGTTTCGGTCGGAGATCTTTTTATGGGTGCCGTGGTCCCGGGACTAATACTAGTAATTGCTTATGCTGCTTACGTAATAATACGAGCTCACATCTCACCCTCCCTTGCTCCAGCTCAAGAAGTTAAGGCTGTTAAGAATAGAAAAAAAATTATCTTTACTACTTTACTCCCTCCTTTTGTTCTTATTGCTTCTGTCCTTGGATCTATTTTAGCCGGTATAGCAACGCCATCAGAAGCTGCGGGTGTAGGTGCTTTCGGGGGCTTAATTTTAACTCTCAGCAAGAGCAGTCTTACTAAAAAGAATCTTACAGAAGCGGTTGAAACTACAACTGAGATTACAGCTATGGTATTTATGATCCTACTAGGGTCTTCAATCTTTTCATTAGTTTTTAGAGGATTTGGTGGAGATGACTTGATATCAAGTGTTTTTACTAGTCTTCCAGGTGGTGTGTTTAGTGCCGTACTCCTTGTAATGGTTATTATTTTCCTTTTAGGTTTTATCTTAGACTTTATTCAAATTACTTTGGTCGTTGTTCCTATTGTTGGTCCTGCTTTATTATCTCTAGGTGTCGATCCAATTTGGCTAGGGATAATGATCGCTATCAATCTCCAAACTTCCTTCCTAACTCCGCCTTTTGGTTTTGCTTTGTTTTACTTAAGAGGTGTTGCTCCAGACAGTTTACCAACAGAAGCTATCTATAAGGGTGTCGTGCCATTTATCTTGATTCAATTAGCCGTCTTGATTTGTCTGGCAATATTCCCCGGATTAGTAACAACC
>DQKS01000036.1 GCA_015660645.1 Gammaproteobacteria bacterium | reverse complement strand
TATTACACAAAAGAATATCTTCCCAAAGATTAGGCACGGTAGTGTTTCTCAATTTTAAAGTATCGTTGAAAATGTGCCTCAGAAAGAATAAACAATTCACTCTCGATAATTTTTTTTAATTCAAATAGATTCGTCTCCACTCCCTCTTGCAAAACTACACCAAAATCTTCTAGAGAGCTTATTGATTGACTGGCTTGTCTTAAAAGATCAAAAACCCAACAAAAAGGTTTATCCTCAATGGCATATTTTATATCCAAACTATCTAGTTTATTCTGCAAACGCTTTTTGTTTATGATGGATATTTTAGATTGCATAATTTGAGTTTTTAAAGTTTCCAATCTAGTCAACACAGCTTCTTTCTGAGAATTATTATAACTATTCCACTCTATAACTTCGTTCTGAAATCTTTTACAGCCCCTGCAAACTTCATCGCCAAACACAGTAGAACAAACTCCAATGCAAGGTGTTTTTACACTTCTAGTCATTGATGAGTATCATATATCTAAGTTATTTCAACGCAACTTCTTATGAGGTTTTGTGCTAATATGCTGCCGAATAAAGCATCAAAGGTAATATTATTTATGTTGCAAGAATACAAAGATCACGTTGAAGAGAGAGCTTCTATTGGAATCCCACCCCTGCCATTAAATGCAGAACAAGTCGTATCAGTCGTTGAGCTACTAAAGAACCCACCGAAGGGAGAAGAATCTACTCTCCTAGATCTGCTTAGCAACAGAACACCAGCTGGAGTTGACCCTGCAGCATATGTTAAAGCTGCTTTCTTAACAGACCTAGCAAAAGGCAAAGCCATAAGCCCTTTAATCAATAGGAAAAAAGCTACGGCACTACTAGGGACAATGCTCGGAGGCTATAACGTCGAATCGCTAATTGATCTTTTAAAAGATGAAGAGGTTGGAAAAATTGCAGCCGAAGGGTTATCAAAGACCTTACTAATGTTTACTGCAAAGCATGATGTAATTGAACTAGCTAAAGAAAATGAAAATGCCCAACGAGTCGTTGATGCTTGGTCCAATGCAGAATGGTTCACTAATAAACCCAAACTGCCCGAAGTCATTCAAGCAATTGTTTTTAGAGTTGACGGAGAAATAAACACTGATGATCTTTCTCCAGCCCCTGACGCACCTTCAAGACCTGATATTCCACTTCATGCGCTTGGCATGCTCAAGAAAACATTCGCCGATCCCATCAAAACAATTGAGAAATTAGAAGAGTCTGGCCTTCCTGTTGTCTTCGTAGGTGATGTTGTTGGAACAGGCTCCTCGAGAAAATCTGCTACTAACTCTTTACTATGGCACATAGGTGAAGATATACCTTTCATCCCCAATAAAAGACAGGCGGGTATTTGTATAGGGGGAAAGATAGCACCAATCTTCTTTAATACTCTAGAAGACTCAGGTGCATTAGCTTTTGAATGTGATGTTTCTAAGATGAACTTAGGAGATATCATTGATATTCATCCTTATGAAAAAAAAGTAGTCAAAGCAAATTCTGGTGAAATATTAGCCGAGTATGAATATAAATCTTCAACCATTCTTGATGGAGTAAGGGCTGGTGGCAGAATTCCTTTAATCATTGGAAGAAGCTTAACCGACGAAACAAGAGAAATATTAAAACTTGAAAGTTCAGATATTTTTATAAGACCTGATGTAGCAGAAGATAGCGATCAAGGATTCACCCTAGCTCAAAAAATGGTTGGAAAGGCTTGTGGAGTGGAAGGCGTCAGACCGGGAATTTACTGCGAACCAAGAATGTCTACCGTAGGTAGTCAAGATACAACCGGACCAATGACTAGAGATGAACTCAAAGAATTGGCATGCCTAGGATTCAATTCTGATTTAGTCATGCAGTCTTTCTGTCACACTGCGGCCTACCCTCTGCCTAAAGACTTAGAAACGCAACATACCCTTCCAGAATTTATTCAGACTCGAGGAGGGGTTGCGTTAAAACCTGGAGATGGAATTATTCATTCCTGGCTGAACAGAATGTTACTTCCCGATATGGTAGGAACTGGTGGAGATTCTCACACAAGATTTCCTCTAGGAATAAGTTTTCCAGCAGGTTCTGGACTAGTAGCCTTTGGGGCAGCGTTAGGTGTAATGCCCCTAGACATGCCAGAATCTGTATTAGTAAAATTTAAGGGTGAATTACAACCGGGTATTACCTTAAGAGATCTAGTAAACGCTATACCTTATGCAGCCCTGCAAACGGGTCAATTAACTCTTCCTAAAGAAGAAAAGATTAATGTCTTTTCAGGTAGATGTTTAGAAATTGAAGGATTGCCTAATCTGAAAGTAGAGCAAGCTTTTGAGCTTTCAGATGCCTCAGCTGAAAGATCTGCGTCTGGCTGCACTATAAAATTGAATGAAGAACCTATAAGAGAATATTTAGAATCAAATATAACGCTTTTAAGGTGGCTAATATCGGAAGGCTATGAAGATGAAAAAACTATTGAAAGAAGAGCTCAAGCCATGGAGGAATGGTTAGAAAATCCTATTCTTATGGAAGCAGATAAAGATGCGGAGTATGCTGCTGTGATTGAAATTGACTTAAATAAAATTAAAGAACCGCTCTTGGCATGCCCCAACGACCCCGATGATATAAAAACATTATCCGAAGTAGCTAACACTAATATTGATGAAGTTTTTATTGGTTCGTGTATGACTAATATTGGTCACTTCAGGGCTGCGGGAAAATTGTTATCTGGAGTCTCAGATCTTCCTTCAAAGTTATGGATATCACCACCTACCAAAATGGATAAACATCAACTTATTGAAGAAGGTTATTATGAAATTTTTGAAAAAGCAGGTGTTAGGCTTGAAATGCCAGGTTGTTCTTTATGCATGGGTAACCAAGCCAGAGTTGAAGCAAAATCAACCGTTGTTTCTACTTCAACAAGAAATTTCCCTAACAGATTAGGAGATGGAGCTTTTGTATATCTTGCATCTGCAGAAGTAGCCGCTATTTGCTCTATTCTAGGACGAATACCTTCTCCAGATGAATATCACGAATATATGAATGAAATAAATACCATGGGCCCTGAGGTTTATCGTTATCTAAATTTTCACCAAATAGCATCCTACAAAGAAGCTGCTGAAAACGCGGTTTTGCCCACCATTACGATCGAAGAAGTTAAGTTGTAATT